>NZ_CP025791.1:0-300000 GCF_002886045.1 Flavivirga eckloniae
CTTCCTTTTTTTATGGATGTCATTCAGAGAATAGTCCGTGCTGAGCCTTTAGGCTTCGCTCAAGATAAACTAAAGTTGAAGCAAGCTAACCTACCTACCACAGCTATGGTGTACCCACAAATATGGCGGCATATTAAATAATAGTTTTACAAAGATGGACACTAATCTCACGAATTATCACAAACGGTTCTAAATATAAATTATTTACAAATAAGTAATTTGTGTTTACTTATTAATAAATCAAAGTATAGGAATATAATAGAATTAAATCGGGTTTAGATTGTGAAAACAGACAGAAAGTCTGATTCGTGATTATGAATAGTATAGAGAGTTACCTATCATATTGAGGCTTTATTCATGTAAATTTGTGTAATTCGTGGCTTGATTAAAAAGATGTGGATACACCGCAGCTGCCACAGGCAGGGAATCTCATCGAAATGTAAATTAGAGTTTAAATTGACTAATTATTCGTATCAATTTGTGTATTAAATTAATCTTTGATGCTAAAGTAGATTACATTTCTACACCGCCACCGCCATTAAAATCACCGTTACGTTCCCGCTTCTTTTGTTGATTAAACCTGTAAGTAAAGGATATGTTATAAATACGTCCCCCCCTAAATTGAACTTGCTGATCTGTAGTGAAGGTATCTGTCGTAATATGGTTTTTAAAAATATTACTATTAAACACGTCCCTAATATTAAATGCAATAGAAGCTTTTTCCTTAAATAGGTCTTTACTAAAAGCTAGATTAGTAGTTAGCACGCCTTTCCGGTCGTTTTGGGAATCCTGACTAGGGCCTCTATAATTCATACTCGTTTGCCAATCTATTTTATAAGGTAATGTTAACTTATTGGTTAATCTGCCTCTCCACGTTAAGTTATCGGCTTCAATAGTAACGTCGTTAAAACTGCCATTTCTTTCAAATTTAAAAACATTAAAGTCTGTATTAATACGCCATTTTCGCGAAGGACTATAGTTTAAATTAAATTCGAAACCGTATCGCTTATCTGTTGCTAGGTTTACAGGACCTCTCTCAATAACTGGAAATTCTCTATCATTAATCATAACGGTTTTCCCTGTTCTCCTACTTATAAAAGTCATAACATTTTCAGAATGCGCATAGTATAAAGCAGAACTTAATGTAAACTTGTTAAACCTGTTTAGGTAGCCCAATTCAAATCTATCGGTATAAGTAGGGTCTAAATCTGGGTTTCCTTGAAATACATTGGTTATACTCGATCTGGAAGGGAAGGGGTTAAGCATAAAACCTCGTGGTCTTCTTAGTCTTCGATTATAACCAAGGGAAATACTTTCATCATCACTCATTTCATAATTTAGGTTAACCGTAGGAAATAAACCCGTTAGGTTTTTTCTATTAAAGTCGCCAGTTGTGGGTTGGTCTATAGTTGTTTTGGTATTTTCAAGACGTAAGCCCAACAAATATGAAAACTTTTTTATTTTACTGCCAAACTGTACATAAGCAGCAGTAATGTATTGTTTAAAATTGAAAACATTAGTAAGGTTCCTGTTTATTTCAAATGTATTGGTGCTTACATTTAATGTATCAACTCTAAAATCGGTTATATTGGTTCTAAAATCACCACGATATCCCATTTCAAACTGACTCATTTCTCCAATTGGTAAAACATAATCGCTTTGTAAAAGAATTTGGGTTTGATCTCTAAAATCACTAACCAATTCGGTATCTACAGCATCAAGATTTATTATGGAATTCACATCGTTATTGGTGTCTTCGTATTGAAAATCGAAAGTTAATTTATGATCGCTTTTATCAAAGTCTTTTACAAAATTCACAGAATACTGTATGTTTTCATTATTTCCTAATTCAGGATTGAGTCTAAGATTTCTAGTAGTATTACCTGTGTTTTTATCTAATTGAACCAGGTTATTTACGGAACGATCATCACTATTATTATTACTATATACTACGGCTGTGGTTAATGATGCAGAGTCGTTTATGTACCATTCTATACCTGTGTTTGTAGTGAGGCCTTTTCGTATATCGGTCCAGTTTCTTTTTTCATCTAAATCTGGAGTGTCAATGTCGTTATATTTTACATTATTGTACCAATACCCTAAGCGTTCGTTGTATGCATATGACGTGGTGCTAAAAAAGTTTACATCTCCTGTTCTGTAATTTATATTTCCAGAAATTCCTGCTGCGTCTGGATGACCAGCATTAGCCGTTACAGAACCATTGAGTCCTTGTAATTTACTACGACGTAAAATAATGTTTAATATACCAGCGGTACCTTCTGCTTCATATCTGGCAGATGGTGATGTTATTACTTCGACCTTTTCAATAGATTCTGCGGGTAGTTGTCTTAAGGCATCTGTAGAATTTAAACCAACCAATCCGGAAGGTTTTCCATTTATAAGAATACGTACATTATCGTTTCCTCTTAATGATATATTACCTTCTCCATCAACAGAAACAGAGGGAACGTTATCTAAAACATCGCTAACATTACCACCACTGACGGTAAGATCTTTACCAACGTTGTATATTTTCTTGTCAAGTTTAATTTCAACCGTAGTACGTTCAGCAACAATTTCAACTTCATCGAGAGCCGCTAAATCGATTTCTAAAAAAAAGACCCCTAGGTTTGTATTGGATATAATTTTCTTGTTTTCAATCTTTTGTGTTTTAAACGAAATGTATTCAATTGAGATGTCGTAAACGCCCTGAGGAACAGGAATGCTAAATGCGCCATTAATATCTGTAATTCCCCCGGCTACAATTTTATTTTTTTGTTTGCTAAAAAACGAAACTGTTGCATATTCCAGAGGATCCTTGGTTTCTTTATCAACAACTTTTCCTTTTATTGTTACATCCTTAGATATTGCAGAAGCTGTATTAACCTCTTTATTTTTTGGTTGCGCATAAGTTGTAAGCATACCAAAGAAAAGCATTAAACCGGTTAGAGTAAATTTAGACATTAATTGTGTTTAGTATTTAAACAACAAAAGTAACTTAAGGTTTAATGGCGTATGGTTAAAATTGTGTTAATAAGAAAGCGGATTTCCTTAAATTATGTCCAATATTTTTTCCGGAGGCCTACCAATAACAGCTTTTTTACCATTTATAACGATTGGGCGTTCTATTAATTTAGGGTTTTCTGTCATGGCTGTAATGATTTCGTCATCACTTAATTCTTTGCCTTTGAATGATTCTTTCCAGATGGCTTCATTTTTTCTAACTAATTCGATAGGCTTTATACCTAATAAAGCTATTAGATCTTTTAACTCGTTATGAGTTGGAACATTTTCCAGATATTTTACGACTTCGAACTCTTTATCAGATTTTTCAAGTATTTCCAGTCCGCAACGCGATTTGCTGCAACGGTTATTATGGTATATTTTTATCATTATAAATCGATGTTATAGTTTTTTAGTTGTTGTATAAGCTGTTCTGGAGATTTAAACTGAATGCCATTAATACCTAGAGCATTGGCTGCTTCGATATTCCTTAAGTTATCGTCGATAAAAACCGATTTTTCTGCAGTAATATCAAACCGGTTTAGAGTAATATTATAGATTTCATTAAAAGGTTTTCTGGTTTTTTCTTCACCAGAAACAATAATACCTTCAAACCATTGCAAAAACTCAAATCTCTCTTGAGCGATAGGGAAGGTTTCGCTACTCCAATTAGTTAAGGCTACAACTTTATACTTTTTAGATTTTATAAGGGATTCAAGAATGTCTACGGTGCCGTTTATAGCTTCCCCTAGCATTTCTATCCATCTTCCATAATACATTCTAATTAAGGTTTCATGTTCTGGAAAAAGGGCAACACGATCTTCTGTTGCTTTAGCTATGGGGTATCCCGCATCTTGATTCTCATTCCAATCGTACGTGCAGATGTTATCGAAAAACCATTGCATCTTTTCACGATCGCCATTAAATTCATCTAAAAAAACGTATTCGGGGTTCCAATCTATTAAAACCCCACCAAGATCGAAAATTATGGTATCAATTTTATTCATTTGTTGTTTTAAGCAATATTTTTTTATTTCCAATGGAGACTTCTTTCTTTACTATATAATACTTTTCTAAACGCTCCAGGTTTTTTATCATTCAATAATTTTAACTTACCTTTTTCTTTTATTAATTCAGAAAAATGATCTTCCCTAAGCTTATATTGTTCTTCATTTAAATAAGTAGTAATAAGCATTAAATGAAACGGAGCGGCTTCATTTGCTGATGTTTCCAAGATTTGAAATGACTCGATATACTTTTTTTCAATAGCCATGTTTCTAAGTACTTTCCAATTGTTTTGATAGTAGTATATGGCTTCTTTTTTGTTATCATTTAAAATTTGAACAAAATCAATAGTGGAAATTTTATGATCATGTTGACCGTAGCTAACGACAGAAGAAGCTAAAACAATAAAAAACAATACTATTTTCATAACATTTCTAAATTAATTATTTATACTGAATTGCGTATTAATATTTTATAATTGACCATCATCTTCAACTTTTTGTCCCATCATCATTAAATAAGATTTTAAAAACGCTTCAATATTGCCATCCATAATGGCATCAACATTTCCTGTTTCGTGAGCTGTTCTAACATCTTTTACGAGCTTGTACGGGTGCATAACGTAATTTCGGATCTGGCTTCCCCATTCAATCTTCATTTTACCTGCTTCAATGTCGTCGCGTTGTGCTAATTGTTTTTGAAGCTCGATTTCATACAACTGCGATTTCAACATTTGCATGGCACGGGCTCTGTTATCGTGCTGTGATCTTGTTTCGGAACAAGATATTTGAATACCGGTTGGTTTATGCGTTAATTGCACCTTGGTTTCAACCTTATTAACATTTTGTCCGCCGGCGCCACTAGATCTGGCTGTTGTAATTTCTATATCTGCCGGGTTGATCTCTATTTCAATAGTATCGTCTACCAAAGGATATACATAAACAGAAGCAAAACTGGTGTGTCGCTTCGCATTACTATCAAACGGTGAAATTCTTACCAAACGATGTACCCCATTTTCACCTTTTAGCCAACCAAAGGAAAAATCGCCTTCAATTTCTAAAGTAACGGTTTTTATACCAGCAACATCGCCTTCCTGAAAGTTAAGTTCCTTTACTTTAAAACCATTTTTTTCGGCATACATTAAGTACATACGCATTAGCATACTGGCCCAATCACAGCTTTCGGTACCACCAGCACCGGCTGTAATTTGTAAAACAGCACTTAGGCTATCACCTTCATCCGACAACATGTTTTTAAACTCTATGTTTTCTAGAAAAACAGAAGCATCATCATACAACTTTTCTACATCTTCTGCGGTAGATTCCCCTTCTTTAAAAAACTCGTAATGAACCTCTAAATCTTCAACAAGCGTTTTAATTTTATTGTAGTCTTCAACCCATTTTTTCTTAACTCGAAGCGATTTCATAATCGTTTCTGCAGCTTTTGGGTCGTTCCAGAAATTCGGATCGAAGGTTTGTTCTTCCTCGTTTTGTATCTCTACTAGTTTGGCATCTACGTCAAAGATAGTGCCTTAGTTTGTCAAGGCGGGTATTAAGATCTTTAATTTGATCTGAAGTAATCATAATTATTTTATTTTGAACAAAAATAGGATTTATTCACCTATTTAAAAATATAATTTTGGTAATGGAAAACCCTACTTTTTCATCAGGTTTATTGGGTGCTTAATATTAAGCCTCTTAATTGCTCTATGTTATTTAATATTGAATCCTAGTAAGAAGTATGTACCTAAATATTTATTTTAGATATTGGTTAGAGCGTTTTTTAAATAGAAAAAAGGTCTAAAAAGTAAGTAGAATAATAATGAACTACCCCGAGGTAGAACCTCGAGGAATTCCATAGATTAAACTTACTTTTTTAGACCTTCAATAATTATCGATTCTTAATAAATCGTTTTGTAATGTTGCTATTAATAGTGTTTATTTTTATTAGGTAAACCCCATTCGCGAGTTGTGATACATCAATAGCATTATCACTATTTGCCTCACTAATTAAAGCTCCATGAATGGTGTATAAGCTCATGTGATTTATAGGCTGCTTAGAAGTAACAAAAAGTTTGTTGCTAGCAGGATTTGGGTAAAGAGATACACCATCAATCAAAGTTTTATTGTCGATAGATAATACATCTTGATTATTAAATACTTTAACATATTTTTCATCTAGAGAAGATGAATTTCCAGTAGCAACTACAGAACCGTTGGAACTTATGCTTACAACACCCATTCTATGTTCTGGGGCTTCTCCATTTATATTTTCTCCTATTTGAACCCATTTTTCATTTAGGTTTTTGTATATACGAACTTGACCGGAACCTAGCCCTGAATCACTATTAATAGATGTACTTCCGACAGCTAAAATAGAGCCGTTGGAATTAATGCTTACAGATTGACCAAATTGGCCATTTTCTTGCGTTCCATAAATAGGTGAACCTATAAGGTTCCAATTGTTATTCGTATTTCTAAATATTTTTACTTCACCTACATTATTGGATTTACCGTTAGTATCTGCTCCCGCCGTTCCAATAGCTACAATATCACCTAGGTTATTCATGCTAATAGATAGTTTTTTGCTGTAGGCTATTCCATCTCTTACCCTAATGGATAAATCATTACCTATCTGTGTCCAGTTATTATTTATGTTTCTAAATATTTTAACCTTTTGTGTTTCTAAGAATATATTATTTCTATATTCTAAAAAAGTATTACCTACAGCTATTACAGAGCCATCTGCATTCATACTTAGCGATTCCCCGAATGATTCAAATGATTTTTCACCATTTATATCGGCTCCTATTTGTACCCAATCATTATTTTCATAATGAAAAACCCTTACATGTCCTACACCGTTTTTATTCGTGTCTCCACCATTATTGTCTTCTGCGCCAATGGCAACAATAGTTCCGTCATCATTAATAGCAACTGAAGATCCAAATCTATCCCCTTCGAATTCCCCAATAATTGGAGATCCGACTAATACCCAGGAATTGTTTATGTGTCTGTATACCATTGCTTTACCAGAGGCGCTGCCGTTGTCATCTGCAAAGGAAACTCCAATTACAACAACCGAACCGTCTTCATTGATAGCTAAAGAACTACCAAAGGATTTATTTGGCTCATTTGTAGAACCAATAGTTCCGATTTGTGTCCATGATTGATTCTCATTATTGAATATTTCAACATATCCATGATCTCTACTAACACCTCCATCTAAAGACCTAATTGTTTTTAACACGGCTAGTGTATTTCCATTACCACTAAGGCTAATATTATTACCAAAATTTAATGGCATATCGGAGCTTTCTATATTGTTTCCAATTTGTTGCCATTGTGCGTTAAGTATTTGTAAAAAAAGTAATAAGCTTAAAGTTAGAGTTGATTTTTTCATTTTTTCTTTTTCGTTTTTATAAAATAATTAATATGTAAATCACCTTCAGAGACTAATTCTGTGATTTCTATTAATATAAAAGTTAAAAAAGCCAAAGGTTCTAGAGATAACCAGTAATGAATATTTTCCATTGGTTTTTGTGGTTAAAATTTTAGCTATACCATGACTTATAATATTGCGTATTCTTATATGAAAATTGAAGTTTCGAGTGTTCGTAATAGGCAAAAAATAAATTTAAAATTTAATCAAAATTAAATGGTTTCTAATAATAAAAACCCACCCGAAATAGGTAGTTTTATAGTTTACATGTGTTTATAAGTGTATTTAGATAACTGCTTTTTACCAAAGTTTATAAATCAGGCTTTAAGCATAAATGAATGAAGTATGTAAAAGCAATACATTTGTATATTATTTATTTTTAAATAGAGCTATAGCTTCCGATTTTTTAGACACATTCAATTTTTCATAAATATTCCTTAAATGAAACTTTATGGTATTTATACTCAAGTGAAGAGATATGCCAATGTCGACATAACTTTTGCCTTCCGCCAATAAAGTAAGTACATCGTTTTCACGGTCGGTAAGTACGTCAAACCTTTTTTCTCTAAAAGACTCTACGGCTATTTTTGCTATGTTAATACATGTTGGGGTGCCTCCATCTTTGCTTTGGTATAAAGACGCAATTAAGGATTTTTCACTATCTCTTTTACTTAAATAATCTAAGGTTTCACTACTTAATGTATCAAAAACATGCTGGGGATTTTCATGTAGTGCAACAATTGCATGCACTTTACTTTTTAAAACTTTTTTAATCTCTTCAATACCATACTTACCTGGCAGGATAATATCTCTCAATACAAAATCGGGCTGAAAGGTTATAATATCTTTGAATGCGTCTTCATAGTTGTTGTAGCCTCCAACTACCTTAAAATCGCTTGAAGTATTAATAAAAGTTTTGCAATATTTCGCAACAATTTTATAATCTTCCATAAGTAAAATATTCTTCAATGAGGATAGAAGAATTAAAAAAGTAGGTTTCTCCATCATATTTTCCACTTTTTTGGAACGTGTATTTTTGGTCGAAAATAAAGCCTTAATTGTTAAAGTTGTTTGTCAAAAAATCCTTTTTTTTAATTTGAATTAAAAATTTAAGTGTGTCTTTGAAAAAAAATATGAACTAATTCATTCTATTAGCTCTTTAAGCTTATTATGTTTCCTAGAGGTATCTGTTTTAATAAGTTATCTTACATGCTTAAAAGAGACCGCTCAAAAATCTAATTTTATCACAGTTACCTAGCAGTATATATTTTATAAACATTGTACAGAATAATGGTAATCAAGAGTTAATATTCTAATTTTTAAATTGTCTCTCTAGGATTGTATATAATTTATAAATATTTGATAGTTTTGGATGTTTTTTGAACTACACAAAATATTTAAATGACCATTGACCTAAGAAGCGATACCGTTACAAAACCAACAAAAGATATGCTTGATGCTATGATGCAGGCAAAAGTTGGTGATGATGTGTTTAGAGAAGACCCAACTGTTAATGAATTGGAGCAGCGTATAGCAAACATGTTCGGGAAAAGTGATGCTCTGTTTTTCCCCAGCGGAACTATGGCGAACCAAACGGCATTGAAACTGCATACAAATCCCGGAGATCAGGTTATTTGCGATAAATACGCCCATATTTATAATTATGAGTCTGGTGGCGCTTCTTTTAATAGTGGTATTTCCTGTAAACTTATAGATGGTAACAGGGGGATGTTTAAAGCCGAACAAGTTTTAGAGGCAATAAACCCTGAGGCTTATTATTATAGTCTTACAAGTTTGGTAGAGATTGAAAACACCACAAATAAAGGAGGTGGTGCATGTTGGGATTTTAACGAAATAAAAAAAATAAGAACCATTTGCGATGAAAACAGTCTTGGATTTCATCTGGACGGTGCGCGCTTATGGAATGCTTTAGTGGCTAAAAATGAAACGACGGAGCAATACGGAGAGGTGTTCGATACTATTTCGGTATGCTTAAGCAAAGGTTTAGGATGTCCTATAGGCTCTGTTCTGGTAGGTGATGCAGATATTATGAAACATGCTATACGCATTAGAAAGATTTTTGGAGGTAATATGCGACAGGCGGGTTATTTGGCTGCTGCAGGACTTTACGCCTTAGATCACAACATAGAAAGACTAGCGGAAGATCATAAGAAGGCAAAAGAAATAGGAGAGACCCTTTCTAACTTATCCATGATAAAAACAGTTGAACCGGTTGAAACGAATATCGTAATTTTTGAATTAAACGCAGACGTAAATGAAAATACCTTTGTACAAAAATTAGCAGCCAAAAACATCCACATTATAAGTATGGGAAGTAACAAGCTACGAATGGTTACGCATTTAGACTATACAAATGCGATGCACGATAAACTTTTGAGTACACTACGGAGCTAAATCCTCCAAAAACCAGCTTCACATCTTCTTGGAGTTTACCCCGAAAAGGTTTATTTAAACATATCCATTCCGGGAATATTAGGCATCCCTTCTTTAGCAACAGCAGCTAATTCGGCTTCGTTAACCTTAGTTGCATTTTCAATGGCTTTATTCAAAGTGAGAATAAGGTAGTCTTCCAGTTGTTCCTTATCGGCAAGTAATTCGTCATCAATTTCGATAGACTTAATTGTTCTGTTAGCTGTAAGCGTCACTTTAAGTTTACCATCGTTACTAGCTTCGTCAATTAAAACAGTATCTAGACGTTTTTTAGTTTCTTCAACTTTTTTCTGGGCCTCCTTAAGTTTGCCCATCATATCCATCATATCTCCAAACATAATTTTATTAATTGGTTATTGTGTGTTACAAAACTATTTAATTTTTCTATTTTTGGGGGCTTAAATTTTAAGAATAAATACATCTTTTTTGAAAAACACAATTCAAACCCCAGTAGCAGCTAAGAAAGCTAAAATACTTTCAATACATGACGATTCGCGTATTGATAACTATTATTGGCTAAATGAAAGAGAGAACCCAGAGGTTATAGATTATTTAAATGCCGAAAACGATTATACCAAAGGCATCATGGCGCATACAGAAGCTTTTCAAAAAGAACTGTTTGAAGAAATGAAAGGGCGTATAAAGGAAGATGATACTACAGTACCCTACAAGCTTAATGGCTATTGGTACATTACGCGTTATAAAAAAGGTGGTGATTATCCCATTTATATTCGTAAAAAAGGCAGTTTAGATGCCGAGGAAGAGGTTTTATTCGATTGTAACGATATGGCAAAAGAGCATGCCTATTTTAATTTAGGAGGCATTGCTATAAGTCCCGACAACACATTGGCGGCTTTTTCTACAGATACTGTAAGTAGAAGGCAATATACCATCCAAATTAAAAATTTGATCACTGGTGAAGTCTATTCAGACAAGATTTTAAGTACTACAGGATCGGTTACGTGGGCAAACGACAATAAAACGCTGTTTTATTCTGTTAAAGACGAACTTACTTTACGTTCTCATAAAATTTTTAAGCATAAACTGCATACAGACGCAAAAGACGATATTGAAGTTTATTATGAAGCAGATGAAACCTTTAACACCTTTGTATATAAAACAAAGTCGAAAAAGTATATTATTATTGGGTCTTCGAGTACGCTAACTACAGAGTATAGAATTTTAAATGCCAATACACCAGATGGTGAATTTAAGGTGTTTCAAGACCGTGTTCGTAAGTTGGATTATAGTATTTCCCATTTTAAGGATCACTTCTATGTTATAGCCAATAGCGATGGGGCAACAAACTTTAAATTACTTAAAACAAAGGAAACAACCACCCAAAAAGAACATTGGCAAGAGGTTATTCCTCATAGAGATACTGTTTTATTGGAAGATATCGAGATTTTTAAAGACTATTTGGTTGTTAATGAACGTGAAAACGGACTCAATAGCTTACGGATTATTAGTTGGGATGGAAAAGAAGATTATAAACTACCTATTAATTCGGAAACTTATACGATGTATATAGGAAATAACCCTGACTTCGATAGTGAGACTTTACGTTATGGGTTTAATTCCTTGACCTCTCCAAGTGCAGTTATCGATTATAACTTCAAGACAAAACAAAAGGATATTAAGAAAGAGCAGGTCGTATTAGGCGGTAAATTTGATAAAAACAACTACGAATCTAAGCGAATTTGGGCAACTGCTAGAGATGGTGTAAAATTGCCAATATCCTTAGTTTATAAAAAAGGTATTAAGCTAGATGGAACCAACCCCTTATTACAATATGCTTATGGATCGTATGGTGCAACGGTCGATCCTTCGTTTTCGAGTATTCGCTTAAGTTTATTAGATAGGGGCTTTGTTTATGCCATATCCCATGTAAGAGGCGGCGAATATTTAGGAAGGCATTGGTATGAAAACGGAAAATTACTTACCAAACGAAATACATTTAGCGATTTTATCGATTGTTCAAAATATTTAATAGAACAGCAATATACATCAGAAAAGCATTTATATGCTTACGGTGGTTCTGCTGGAGGTTTGTTAATGGGAGCTGTTATTAATATGAATCCAGAGCTATATAATGGTGTTTTAGCAGCCGTTCCTTTTGTAGATGTGGTTACAACCATGCTTGATGAAAGTATTCCGCTAACAACAGGAGAGTACGACGAATGGGGGAATCCGAACAATTTAGAATATTATAAATACATGAAATCGTATTCGCCCTACGATAATGTAGAAGCCAAAAGTTATCCCAATATGTTAGTTACAACGGGCTTGCATGATTCGCAAGTGCAATATTGGGAACCTGCAAAATGGGTGGCAAAACTTAGGGAGTTGAAAACAGACACTAATAAATTGTTATTACATATAGACATGAATTCTGGTCATGGGGGCGCTTCCGGGCGTTTTGAAAGCTTGAAGGAAATTTCGTTAGAATACGCGTTTTTACTAGATTTAGAAGGAATTAATAGGTAATATGAAAAATTGTTTTATTTTTGTCAGGTTTTAGGTTTTAAATATTTTTAGTAATATTACCTAAGCTTATAAAAAGCATTTATGAAACACAGAAACCAGGTTTTTGACAATGTATTAGATTTAATAGGTAATACACCACTTATTAAACTTAATAAAATAGCCGCCAAGTTTAAAGGGAACTTTTACGCAAAAGTAGAAGCCTTTAATCCAGGACATTCTTCAAAAGACAGAATAGCACTTTACATTATAGAACAAGCAGAGAAAAAAGGAATTTTATCTCCAGGCGATACGATTATAGAAACGACTTCGGGTAATACTGGATTTAGTATAGCTATGGTAAGTATTATAAAGGGATACGATTGTGTTCTAGCCGTGAGTTCTAAATCTTCGGCGGATAAAATAGACATGCTTAAAACCATGGGAGCTAAAGTTTATGTGTGCCCGGCACATGTAAGTGCAGACGATCCAAGATCGTATTATCAAGTGGCTAAGCGCTTGCACGAAGAGATAAAAGGTTCTGTGTACATTAACCAATATTTCAATGAGTTAAATGTTGATGCACACTACAATTCTACCGGTCCAGAAATTTGGAACCAAACAGATGGTAAAATAACTCACTTAGTAGCATGTAGTGGAACCGGAGGAACGATTTCTGGTACGGCTAGATATTTAAAAGAGCAAAACCCTAACATTAAAGTAATAGGAGTAGATGCTTTTGGTTCTGTTATTAAAAAATACCACGAAACTAGAGAATTCGACGAAAAGGAAATTTATCCATATAGAATAGAAGGTTTAGGGAAAAACTTGATCCCAACCGCTACAGATTTCGATGCTATTGACGAATTTGTAAAGGTAACCGATGAAGAAAGCGCTCATTCTGCTAGATTAATAGCTAAAACAGAAGGTTTGTTTGTTGGTTATACTTCTGGTGCAGTAATGCAAGCTATTAAACAACTAGGGGAGCAGGGAGAATTTAAAAAAGGAGATAATGTAGTTGTCATTTTTCCAGATCACGGATCGAGGTATATGAGCAAAGTATATAGCGATAAATGGATGAACGAACAAGGCTTTTTTGATAGTAAAAATGAAGCTGCTGCGCAAAACATTCAGTATATAAAGTAATATAAATCAAAACTTTGAGGAGATATTATTTTGTCATAAAGGCAAAATAATATCTCTTTTTTTATTTTATCAATATTTGAGCGGTAAAAATTATGCTCAAACGATATAAATATTTAATTTTGCAATAACTAACTAAGAACAAAAAGCTTCATGAAATATGCTTAAACATTATAATTTGTTTTTGTTATCCCTCAAAAGCAAATGCATCTGTGTGGTTATGTCTTAGTTTTAATAGCAATAAGATTATAATAAATGAAAGATTTATTTGAGAAAATTTATAAGGACAAAGGGCCATTAGGAAAATGGGCTTCCCAAGCCGAAGGTTACTTTGTATTCCCTAAATTGGAAGGAGAAATTTCAAATCGCATGAAATTTCAAGGAAAAGATGTTATTACTTGGAGTATTAATGATTATTTAGGATTAGCTAATCATCCTGAGGTAAGAAAAGTAGATGCAGAAGCAGCTGCTCAATATGGTTCTGCCTATCCGATGGGAGCTAGAATGATGTCTGGACATACCGATTTACATGAAAAGTTGCAAGACGAATTAGCTTCTTTTGTAAGTAAAGAAGCAGCCTACCTATTAAATTTTGGATATCAAGGTATGGTGTCTACTATTGATGCACTCGTATCTAAAGACGATATTATAGTTTATGATGTAGATGCACACGCTTGCATTATTGATGGGGTTCGTTTGCACATGGGTAAACGTTTTACTTATAAACACAACGACGTTGAAAGTTTAGAAAAGAACTTAGATAGAGCTACTAAAATGGCAGAACAAACCGGAGGAGGGATTTTAGTAATCTCTGAAGGTGTTTTTGGAATGCGAGGTGAACAAGGACGGTTAAAGGAGATTGTAGCGCTTAAACAGAAATATAACTTTAGATTATTTGTTGATGATGCTCATGGTTTTGGTACGTTGGGAGCAACAGGAGCTGGAGCAGGAGAGGAGCAAGGTGTACAGAACGATATTGATGTGTATTTTGCCACATTTGCAAAATCGTTAGCAAGTACAGGAGCGTTTATAGCTGGAGATCAAGAAATAATTGATTATTTGAAATATAACTTACGTTCTCAAATGTTTGCAAAATCATTGCAAATGCAATTGGTTGTTGGTGCTTTAAAGCGTTTAGAAATGCTTAGAACTATGCCAGAACTAAAGAATAAGCTTTGGGAAAATGTAAATGCGTTACAATCTGGATTAAAAGATCGCGGTTTCGACATAGGAACAACCCAAAGTTGTGTAACACCTGTGTATTTAAAAGGAAGTATTCCGGAAGCCATGGCCTTAGTTAGAGATTTACGTGAGAATTATGGCATATTCTGTTCTATAGTGGTTTATCCGGTAATTCCAAAAGGTTTGATTCTTTTAAGACTCATACCTACAGCTACACATACTTTAGAAGACGTTGCTGAAACTTTAGCTGCTTTTGAAGCTATACGTACTCGACTAAAAAATGGAACATACAAACGCTTATCTGCTTCGCTAATGGAAGCGATGAGGGAGTAGTAGTGTTTTAAAATAATAAAAAAGAGCGTCTAAAAAGTGTCATTCAGAACAAAGTGAAGAATCTCAAAAAATAAACACGAGTTTATTAGAATGTTGAGATTTTTCGACTGCGCTCAAAATGACATTCAACACTTTTTAGACGCTCTCTTTTTATGCAATATCCTTTTTAAAAGTACAGCGCCTTTTATTGACGACTGGATTGAAGTTTTTCCATATTTTTTGAATGGCAACGTTGTCATCTAGTTCTGGACCTCTTACGCACCATTCTATATTTTTTTCTTTAAATGTTTTATAAAACTCATCAAAAATAATAGCGGTTACACCTTTATTTTGATATTCTGGTAAAATACCTATTAAATAAAAAGTAACTGTTTTAGCATGCTTCTTAGCGCGTAGTAAATGAATTATTCCAAAAGGGAATAGTTTACCCTTCATTTTCTGTAAAGCTTTAGCGTAAGATGGTGTAACAATACCAAAACCGACTAGTTTGTCGTCTTTGTCCAAAACAAATTTTACATATTCCGGATTAAGGAATCCGATGAATTTTTTCTTGAAATATTCGCGTTGCTCATCATTTATTTTAACAAAAGAAGACAGGACTTCGTGCGATTTAGAAAATACATCAAACATCTCGTCTGTATATGGGAGAATGTCTTTGTTTTTTGTAAAGCAAAGGGCTTTAAGCTGATAGCGCTTTTTTATAATGCCTTGCATTCTAACAAAAAAACTGGAATCCATATTCTGAAAATTCATGATGTTTTCAGAATACGATTTGGCAACATCATAACCTAGTTCCCTTAAGTGATCTGCATAATATGAGTGGCTGTGCCAGGTAATCATGTTTCCTATTTGGTCAAACCCTTCAGTTAGTACACCCACTTTGTCAAGATTAGAAAAACCAACCGGACCTTCAACGAAATCGAGGTTTTTTTCTTTGCCTATCTCTATAACCTTATCGAGTAAAGCTTTTGTAACATCAATATCGTCAATAACATCAAACCAACCAAAGCGCATTTTTTTTACGGCTTGATCTTTTACTTCTATCCAATTAATGATAGCCGCTATACGGCCTACAATTTCATTGTTTTTATAAGCCAAAAACATTCTGGCTTCCGCATCATTGAATACCGGGTTTTCTGTTTTATCTAAAGTTTTAATTTCTTCACTTATAATTGGAGGAACCCAATATTTGGAATTTTTAAACAGCTTAAATGGAAATTTCACAAAAGCTTTAAGCTCTTTTTTTGTCTGTACTTCTTTAAGTATTATCATAAGTAATTATATAGATATCCGATTTTTAATTATCGTCAAAATCTATATCGTTTCGTTTTCGTTTTTTGGTTTTACCGGGTAGGTCGGTTTGGTTCTTTTTGTTTCGTCTCGATTTTCTTTTGCCTTCTTCTTTGGCAGAATTACCGTTGTCTATTTTTTCACGTTTTACTTCTTTATCTTTATGAAAATCCAATCTATAAGATACGCCAAGATTAGCTCCAAAAACAGAAGGTGTGTCCTTGGCATTAAACGTTATGGCTGTATCTAGTTGAAGATCTTTGTTTAATAAATAGGCACCTCCTAATCTAAAAAGATTATCGGCATAAACATCACTCTTAATACCTTGGGTTTCAGCAAATATAACCCATTGCGGATTGAAAGAATGTGTTAATGTTAGTATGTATTGAAAATCCGATTGATCGGTTCCAATCCTATCTTTTGAAAAATTCATTACAAAAACCCATCCTCCCGGGAAATTGTGCTGCGTGGCTACCATAATCTTCGGACTAAATCCTTCTACGTCCGGTGCTAAGTAGGGATTGTCTTTTGTGTCGTAATGTGCCCCCAGATACACTGCCACAGCAGGAATTAACGAACGCCATTTAAAACTGTGATTGGCTCTCCAGCTGTATAGGTCTGGTTTTCTGTTTTCTGGGTTTTTATAGGGATCGTAAACCAAATATTTGGCACCTAATGTTAGTGTTTTAAAGTTAGATCGTTTTTCTTCGGAAGAAAACCCAGAAGCGTATAGGGTTTTTGTATCGTTTTGATAGGTGCCTTCAATGTTTATTTCAAGCTGTTCTAATAATAATCCATATCTAGCAGCGAAATCAACTCCGAAACCATTAGCATCGTAGGCAACAGCAGGAGTTCTTTTTTCTCTAGAAAGGTAGGGACCAACTTCAAATTGAACAACGTTGGTGCCTACGGAAAAGGCGCTTCTGGACACCCCAGGTCTGTTTGAGTTTATAACATTGGTATATTGACCATATGCTTGAATTGAAATCAAGGTCAATAGCAAGCATAATGTAGGTTTAATCAAGTTCATAATTAATGTTTATGTTTACAACTAGTAGCATTTTAGTAGTACTTAGTTATTGTTTTTAAGTCCTAAGACTTTTTCAAATATAGATATTTTATACATTTTTTATCATTTTTGAACGTTTTTTAAACATATAGAATTGTATTTTTGTTAAAAATATTTTTTATGCTACAATTTGCATCTGTAACAGGTTTTGTTAGAATGATATTAATCATTCTCCTAATTTACTTTGGGGTGAAAATCCTATCTCGCTTGTTTGCACCGTTTCTAATGAAATATGTTGCTAAAAAAGCAGAACAGCGTTTTGGTGATCAATTTGGTCAGTATGGAAGACAGCAAAAAGAAAAACCAAGAAAAGAAGGTGAGGTTACCATCGATAAAATGCCAAACACAAGAACCTCTAATAAAGAAGTAGGAGATTATGTCGATTTCGAAGAAATTGATTAAATTTCACAACCATTATTTTTAACAGATACTTCCCCATGCAATTTTCAGTCAAAAGAATACTTCCCCATGTATTAATTTTAGTAGGGTTTATTGTGCTTTCATTAGCATATTTTAGCCCGGTTTTAAAAGGAGAAAAGATTTTCCAAAGTGATATCATGCAATATATTGGCATGAGCAAGCAGCAAAAAGATTTTAAGGCAGAAACGGGAGAAGAAACTTATTGGACAAATAGTGCGTTTGCGGGTATGCCAACCTATCAATTAGGAGCGAGGTATCCTCATAATTATATTAAAAAGCTAGACTCAGCACTTCGATTCTTACCGCGTCCGGCAGATTATCTGTTTTTGTACCTCTTAAGTTTTTATATCCTGTTATTGGTTTTAAAAGTCGATTTTAAACTTGCAGCACTTGGAGCTATTGCTTTTGGCTTTTCTACCTATTTAATAATAATTCTAGGAGTAGGACATAATAGTAAAGCACATGCTATTGCTTATATGCCTTTGGTTTTAAGTGGTATTTTGCTTGTTTTTCAGAAGAAGTATATTTTAGGGTTCTTGTTAACGGTTGTTGCCATGGGCTTAGAGCTTGTGTCTAACCATTTTCAAATGACCTACTATTTATTGTTCCTGGTTGTTGTTTTGGGTATTGTATATTTAGTTGATGCGTATAGAAAAAAAATACTACCACATTATTTTAAATCCATAGGGGTTTTAGTTGCTGCAGTTATTTTGTCTATAGCCTTAAATGCTACAGGTATAATGGCAACACGAGAATATGTAAAGGAAAGCACACGTGGCAAAAGTGAATTAACCATAAATCCAGATGGCTCGCCAAAACAAGTAACAAATGGTTTAGATAGGGATTATATTACAGCGTACAGTTATGGTATTCTTGAAACCTTTAACCTTTTTATACCAAGGTTTATGGGGGGCGGAAACTTTGAAGATGTAGGCAGGGATTCAGGTACTTACGAGGCTTATAGAAAATTGGGAGCCAGTACAGCACAAGCCTTGGAAGAATCGAAACGAGCGCCTTTATACTGGGGAAAACAACCTATTGTAGAAGCACCGGCTTATGTTGGAGCTGTTATTTTGTTTTTGTTCGTTTTTGCCTTGTTCCTGGTTAAAGGGCGATTAAAATGGTGGCTGGTAGGAGGAACTCTACTGTCTTTATTATTGTCTTACGGAAAGAACTTGGGCTTTTTAACAGACTTCTTTATTGATTATGTGCCGTTATACAACAAGTTTCGAGCTGTAAGCTCTATTCAAGTTATTTTGGAGTTGTGTATTCCGGCTTTAGCCATTTTCGGATTAGTTAGATTGTTTAACGATTTTGAGAAGAAAGAAGAGAAGCTAAAAGCTTTAAAAATTACAACTGCGATAACAGGAGGTTTGGCACTTGTGTTTCTACTGTTTAAATCGTCGTTGTTCGACTTTGTGGGGGTGAGAGATGGTCAGTATATACAGGCTTATGGTCAGGATTTTATTAGAGGTATTAAAGAAGACAGGAAAGCTGTTTTTACTCAAGATACTTTACGTACATTGGTTTTAGTGTTATTGTCTGCAGGTACAATTTTTATGTTTTTACGAGATAAGTTAAAAGAGAAATGGGTGATAACTGCATTTTGTGCGCTCATTCTGTTTGATTTGGTAGGTGTAGATAGACGCTATGTGAACAATGATGATTTTGTATCGGCAATTAAAGTAAACAAGCCGTTTGAAGCTAATGAAGTAGACAAAGAGATTTTAAAAGACAAAACGCATTTTAGAGTATTCGATTTAGTTTCGGGGCCTTCTAAGCCTTCGTACTTTCATAATTCGTTAAATGGCTACAATGCTGCGGAATTAAAGCGTTATAGAGAGGTTTTCGATTTTTATGTATCTCAAAACAACATCAATGTGCTTAATATGCTCAATACCAAGTATATTATTGCTCAAGATGAAAAAAACGCTCTGTTTTCTTATAAGAACGACCAAGCTAATGGTAATGCCTGGTTTGTAAAGAATGTGCAAGAAGTTCAATCTGCAAATGAAGAAATCAAGCAATTGGATAGCCTACCGAACAAGGTTATGGCTATTTATTCGCAACACAAAGCTTTGAAAAAGCGGGGAGATGTAAAGCCTAATTATGCGGTAGACTCATTGGCCACTATTAATTTGGTTGAAGTAAAACCAAATTATTTAAAGTATAAATCTGAGAATTCCAACGAAGGGTTTGCTGTCTTTTCCGAAGTGTACTATGGAAATGGTTGGAAAACGTATATAAACGGCGAAGAGACTTCTTATATGCGTGTTAATTATACATTACGAGGTATGCCGTTACCAGCAGGAAACCACACTATAGAATTTAAGTTTGACCCGGATGTTGTTAAAACTGGTAGCCGTATTGCTTTAGCGAGTTCCATTTTGTTTGGAATATTATTGCTGGGTGGTTTGTTTTATGAATTTAAAGGTTTGTCATTCCTGCGGAAGTAGGAATTTTAAAAGCTGAAAATAAATAGTTTAAGGATTCCTGCCGAAGTTTATCTTGAGCGATAGTCGAAAGGCAGGAATTATAGGATGAAAAAAAAAGTACTCATAATAACTTATTATTGGCCGCCAGCAGGAGGTCCCGGAGTGCAACGTTGGTTGAAGTTTGTTAAGTATTTACCTAAATTCCAAATAGAACCTATTGTTTATATTCCAGAAAACCCTAATTATCCACTAGTTGATGAGAGTATGGTTTCTGAAATTCCAGAACATGCTACCTATTTAAAACAGCCTATAAAAGAACCTTATAAATTAGCCGGTATATTTTCGAAAAAATCATCGAAAACCATCAGCAAAGGGATTATTTCTGATACTAAAAAACAATCTCTCGTTGAAAAGCTATTGCTTTTTATACGAGGAAACTTTTTTATACCCGATGCGCGAATTGGTTGGGTAAAGCCTTCTGTAGCGTATCTTTATAAATATATTACTGAGAATAATATAGAAACCATAATCACCACAGGACCACCACATAGTTTGCACCTTATTGGTTTGCAGTTAAAGGAAAGGTTAGGAGTGAATTGGTTGGCAGATTTTAGAGACCCGTGGACAACTATTGGTTATCATAAACAGTTAAAGTTGACAAACGCTTCTAAAGAAAAACATAAAGCTTTAGAGAAACAGGTTTTAAATACTGCCGATCAAATTATTGTCACCAGTTTCACAACAAAAAAAGAGTTTCAGGAAATAACTAATCGCTCCATCGAAGTTATTACGAATGGTTACGATTATGAACCTGCTAGCGAATTTAAGCTAGATTCTAAGTTTTCTATAGCGCATATTGGCTCCTTGCTGTCTAAACGAAACCCGGAAGTTTTATGGCGCGTATTACGCGAGTTGTTAAAAGAACATGATGATTTTTCGAAAGATTTTCAACTTAATTTTGTTGGAGCCGTTAGTGATAATGTATTAGAATCTATTAATAGCAATGGATTAAGTGATTATATAAATAAGGTGGGATATGTTTCTCATAAAGAAGCAATTGAATTTCAGAAAAAATCGCAAGTATTACTACTTATTGAAATAGATTCTGAAGATACGAAATGTATTATACCCGGGAAGTTATTTGAGTACATGGTATCTAACCGTCCCATTATTGCCATAGGGCCTAAAGATTCTGATGTTGAAAAAATTATTAAAGAAACCAATACGGGAAACTACTTCTGTTATAATGATTATGAGTCGTTAAAAAGAACTATATTGGAATGCTATAAAGCGTTTCAAAGTAAAGGTTTACAATCGCATCCTATTGGCTTGCAAAAGTACAGTAGGGAAAAGTTGACTCAGCAGTTAACAGAGTTGATCAAGAAATAAAAGTATAAAAAACAAATTCCAATTTATTTTGATTTTGAGCGTTTATGGAATTTAATTATCAATATTTAAACAGTTAATGGGACTAGTTGCTTCACAATCTTTTAAAAACGTTATTTCAACATATTTAGGTTTTTTTGTCGGAGCGATTAATACATTATTTCTATATACTGAGTTTCTTAGTGACGAGTATTACGGTATGGTTGGGTATATGCTGTCTTTAGCCTATGTTATTATGCCTTTAATGTCCTTTGGTGCTCACAATACCCTGATTAAGTTTTATTCATCGTTTAAAACACGTGTGTCCTTAAATAGCTTTTTAACACTCATGCTGTTCTTGCCGTTTATCATCACGATTCCGTTGAGTTTTTTTAGTTATGTATGTTATGATACTATTGCAGATTTTTTATCTAAAGAAAATGACATTATTAGTGGTTATATATGGCATGTTATAGTTATAGCGCTTGCTTTGGCCTATTTTGAGGTGTTTTTTGCTTGGGCTAAGGTGCAAATGCAAACTGTGTTTGGAAATTTTATGAAAGAGGTTTTCCATCGAATAGGAACTATGGTGCTGTTGTTTTTATTGCATTTTAATGTAGTTGATGTTGAGCAGTTTATGATTGGATTGGTTTGTGTTTATGTTTTAAGAATGTTTGTTATGAACGCATATGCGTTTAGTGTTAAACTTCCAGTTATTACTTTTAAAAAGGTAAATGGGGTAAGTAGCATTTTTAAGTATTCATTTTTAATAATTATAGCTGGGTCTATTGCTACTATTTTTTTAGATGTGGATAAGGTTATGCTGGGCGCTTATATTAAAATTGAAGAAATAGCGTATTATAATGTAGCTGTTTTTATAGCTGCAGTAATTGCAGTGCCCCAAAAATCGATGAATCAAATACTATTGCCTTTATCTGCCAAGTATTTAAATGAAAAGGATTTTGATGCTTTGGAAGACTTGTACAAAAAGAGCTCGTTGAATTTATTTATTATTAGTGGGTTTATTTTTCTGCTTATAGTTTTAAATATTGATCAGTTATATTATATCATTCCAGAAGAATTTAATGGAGGACTGTTTGTTGTGTTTATAATTAGTGTTGGTAAACTATATGATGCTATTTTAGGGAGTAACAATGCTATTTTATTCAATAGCGATTATTATAGAGTAGTGCTCTATTTAGGAGTTGCCCTAGTTATATTAATGATTGTTTTAAATATGGTTTTCATCCCCTTGTTTGGTATAGATGGAGCAGCTTTGGCAACCTTTATAGCCATTTTTGTATACAACTCCATAAAACTGCTGTTCGTTTATAAGAAGTTTCAAATTCATCCTTTTACATCCAATGTGCTTAGAATAACGGGCTTAATAACTTTAAGTGTATTGCTTTTTTATTTTTGGGAATTCCCATTTCATCCTTTTGTAAATATTGCTTTAAAATCGGCTTTAATCACTGCATTGTATGTGTTTGTAGTTTATAGGTTTAAGTTTTCTGAGGATATTTCCGCACTTATTGAGCGCTATTTGAAGATTAAATAACGTGAACCCGAAGTAAATCAAAACAATGCTTTACAATGTCGACACCTACCTGTAGTCAGCTACGGTGTAACTACAAATATGGCTGTATATTAAATAATAATTCTACATAGATAGACACTAATTTCACGAATTATCACAAATTATTTACTAATAAATAATCTTTATTTACTTATTAGTAAATTAAAGTGCAGGAGTATAATAGAATTAAATTAGGGTTTGGATTGTAAAGATTGACTGAAAGTCTGATTCGTGATTATGAATAGTATATGATCATCCATTATATTGAGGTTAAATCCGTGCAAATTTGTGTAATTCGTGGCTTGATTAAAGAGATATGAGGACACCATAGCTGCTGACAGGTAGGCTCTTCAATAGCTACGCTATATACGTTCAAGTTAAATGTATTAAATGGTAAGGCCTTTAAAAAACGAAAAAACCATCAAAAGATAAATCCCTTGATGGTTTTAATTATTATTGAACTAGCTTAAATTATTCCATTTTAATCACAATAAATTGTGTACGTCTGTTTAATTGATGTTCTTCCTCTGTACAATTGGTATTGTCATCACAATCATTAATCAATTTTTGCTCACCATAACCTTTGTATTCAGTTATTCTGGCAGGATCTACACCTTTATCGATTAGATACTTGTATGTAGCTTTAGCTCTACCTAGAGAGAGTCTGTCGTTGTATCTTGATGAACCTCTGGAATCGGTATGCGATTCTATTTTTATTACCATATTCGGGTACGTGTTCATCATTAAATTAACTATTCTATCTAACTCGGCAGTACCATCGCTTCTAATATCGAACTTATTAAAGTCAAAATAAATAGGATAGAGCTCTGTAATTGGTAAAACTTTTTCAACTTGATTTAGGTGGAAGTTTTCTGTAATACTGGTAACCTTTTTTTCTACACCTTTAGAGGTTACATGTCTGGTATCGTCTATATAGTCTTCTTTTTTAATGTTTAATATATAGTCTGTATCTCTATCGATGTTTATATCGTAATTTCCGTCTTCATCAGTTTTCAGGAGGGCTATTTGTTTATTGTTGCCGTCTAGTAACGTAACTATAGCATTAGGTACTGGAGCATTTGTTTTAACATCTGTTATGGTACCTTCTATTTTTAATTGTGGCACTCTGTCGTAAGCATAAATATCGTCACCACCAACACCTCCATTTCTATTAGATGCGAAATACCCGGATAATCCATCGTCGTTCATAAAGAATGAAAAATCGTCTTTACTAGAGTTTACTGGAACACCAAGATTTAAAACACTAATAATGTTATTGGTTTTGTCTGAAACGGTTCCAAAGATGTCTAGCAAACCTAATCCCGGATGCCCATCTGAAGCAAAGAAAAGGACACCTTCACTGTTAACAAAAGGGAATCTCTCATTTTTATCTGTGTTAACCACATTACCTAAGTTTTGTGGTTTGCCATAAGAGCCATTGCTATTTACATCTACATAATAAATATCTGTTCCGCCAAAACCATCTGGCATATTGGATGCAAAATATAATTTCGTTTCGTCGCTATTCAAAGCCGGATGTCCGTTGGAATAATCATCGTTATTAAAAGGAAGTTCTTCAACATTAGTCCATTTGCCATCAATTAAGGATGCCTTATAGATTTTAAGGTTTGTCATGCCTTCTGCATCTTTCCCTAAAACATCTTTATTGTAATTGTTTCTAGAGAAATAAATGGTTTTACCATCCTTAGTTATGGTTATTGGTCCTTCGTGATACACGGAATTAATATCGCCTTTAAGTCTAGACTTATGATCTACAATACTGTCGTTAGCACTTTTATCGGTAACATAAATGTCTAAAAAGGGCTCTTCGTTCCAGCCATATATGTGTTTTTTAGTAACACCCTCGTTTCTTGATGAGGCAAAGTAAATTTTACCATCGTGCTCGTATGCTCCAAAATCACTATACTTTGAATTGAAGTTAACATCTGTTAAAAAGTATTGTTGTTTTGCATTGAAAATGGAATTAATAAAATCGGGATCTTTTGAAAGCCTTTCTTCATTTACTTCTCCTCCCGCTTTTTTAAAGCGTCTCATCCAAACACGAGATTCTTTATAGGCTTTTACACCCCTTAAGGCTTGTGCATAGTTGTAATAATATGCAATAGGCACATTAGGTTGTTCTACCGCCTTTTTATAATATACAACAGCACTGTCTGGGTTTCGTAAAAACGCATAACTGTCTGCTAATTGCCTGGTGGCATAATCGGCATTAAAATCTTTTTCTATAAGATTGTGATACACCTGAACAGCATTAACAAACGAAAATTTATTAAATAAGTTATCCGCTTTTTTTTGAGTGCCATATTGGGCTAGTGCCGAAAAGCTTAATAACAATATAATACTAGTTAATATATGATGTTTTGCTCTCATGGGGTCAATTAGTTTTAATTAAAAGACTATGCTAATTCGAGATAGTTTTTTAGTTATTTTATAAACGTATTGGGTTAGTTGTGGTGTTATTCCATTTTCACAACTATAAATTGAGTACGTCTGTTTAATTGATGTTGTTCCTCTTCACAGTCTTCACCATCTTCACATCCATTAGTTAACCTACGTTCTCCAAAACCTTGATGTTCTGTAATTCTTTCCGGTTTTATACCTTTGGAAATTAAGTAATCGTATGTTGAATTTGCTCTATCTATAGATAATCTATCATTGTATGTTAAGTCTCCTCTGGAATCGGTATGCGACTCTATTCTAATAATCATATCTGGATAGTCGTTTTGCATTAGGCTAACAATTTTATCCAGCTCTAAAGCAGCATCTTTTCTAATATCGTATTTGTTGAAATCGAAATAAATCGTGTTCAACTCAGCAAGTTTTATAACATTAGGTACCGGGTTCAATAGTAAATTGGCATTAATGGTAATGAGCTCGGTTTGAATGTTTTTTGAGGTAAAATGTCTGTAGTCGTCAATGTATTTGTCCTGACTCGCCACAATTTTATAATCTTCGTTTCTGTCGATATTTATTTGATAGTAACCGTTTTCATCTGTTTCCATATAGGCAATTTGGTTGCCGTTTTTGTCGAACAAAGTAATTATGGCATGTGCTACAGGATTCATATTAATGGCATCTGTTACAACACCTTCTACATGTAATACAGGTTTTCTGTGGTATGCGTAAATATCGTCGTCGCCACGTCCTCCTTTTCTGTTAGATGCAAAATACCCTGTTATACCATTTTCATTCATGGTAAACGAGAAATCATCTTTATTGGAGTTAACAGGAATTCCTAAGTTTATAACGTCGGCAATGCCACCGTCTTCTCCTTTAATGGTTCCAAAGATATCGTACAGTCCTAAACCAGGATGTCCGTCTGAAGAGAAGAATAAAACACCTTCATTGTTAATAAAGGGAAATCCTTCCGAGCTTTCTGTATTTACAATATTTCCAACATTTTGAGGTTCTCCTAAGGAGCCATCAGGATTGATGTCTACCTCATAAATATCTGAACCACCATATCCGCCAGGCCTATCTGATGCAAAGTATAATTTGGTTTCATCAACGTTTAAGGCGGCATGCTGTGTAGAAAAATCATCACTGTTTATGGATAAGTCTTCAATATTTGTCCATACGCTGTCCTGAAGGGTTGCTCTGTATATTTTCATGTTAGTTAACCCTTTTCTATCTTTTCTTTCACCAGCTTCCTTGGTAAAGTTATTGCTGGAAAAGTACATGGTATGCCCATTTTTTGTAATGGTTACCGGACCATCGTGATATATAGAGTTTACATCTCCTTTTATTTTTGCTGAATGATTTACATTTCTTCTGGTACCTACATCGGCTACATAAATATCCAGGAAAGGTTGTTCGTTCCAACCGTACAAACGTTTTATGGCAACACCTTCGTCTCTGGATGAAGCAAAATAGACTTTACCATTATGTTCGAAAGCTCCAAAGTCGCTGTATTTTGAATTGAATCGGATTTTATCTAAAAAGTATTGTTGTTTAGCACCAAAAACACTGGTGATAAAGTTGGCGTCTTTAGAAAAGTCGTTTGATTTTACAACACCTCCAGAATCTTTGTAACGCTGCAACCAAACTTGCGAGTCTTCATATTTTTTCATGCCTCGAAGCGATTGTGCGTATTTATAGTAATACTCTATAGGTACGTTTTTTTGCTTAACTACATTTTTATAAAATCTAGAGGCGTTTCTCGGGTCTCTTAAATAAGCATAACAGTCTGCTAACTGTCGTGTAGCATAATCTCTGTTGTAGTTATTTTGAATAAGCTCTCTGTAAACTTTAGCTGCTTTTACGAAAGAGAATTTATTGAATAATGTATCGGCTCTTTTTTGTTTTCCTTGTTGAGAAAAGGCTGAAAAGCTTAACATTAAAGCGATACAGACTAATATGTAGTTTTTATTTTTCATATAAAATCCAATTAGAAATATCTTGGTGATTTTAACTTAGAACTTAAGAACTTAAATTCGTATATAAGCAATATCTCATGCGTTCCAGTAGTATATCTGGCTATGTCTGAAATAGGCTTTTCGTAAGCATATCCTAAACGTAGTTGTCTTGAAACTTGAAAGTCTACAATACCACCTATGGCAGCGGCTTGCTCATTTATTCTATAGGATCCGCCTAACCAAAACTTTTCCCTGTATAAGAAATTAGCTGTAAGATCGAAAGATAGGGGAGCACCATTGGTCGCTTTTATTAAACCAGCAGGCTTAAATTTAAACGAGTTACTAATATCGAATACACCTCCTAATGTAAAGTAGTAGCTAATACGCTCTAAGGCTTTATAGTCTCCGTTTTTGTTTTCGTCTGTGCTAAGTATTCTTGGCGCAGATAATCCGGCATAGAATCTATTTGTATGATAGTAAACACCAGCACCGATGTTAGGCGCCCAGCGGTTTTCTGTGCCACTAAAAAATGGATCTTGACTTACAGTTGGATCGTTAATGAAATCCTGATCGAAACTATAGAGTGTAGCACCACCTTTTGCTCCAAATGCAAACTTCCCTGTTCTTCCCACTGGAATACTATATGAGAAATCTGCATATAGGTACGAATAGTTTTGTGGTCCCAGATCGTCTTCAATAAAAGATAACCCTAAGCCTATTCTATCGTTTCTTAGTGGTGTGTGTATTGAAAGTGTTTGGGTAATAGGTCCACCTTTAAAACCAACCCATTGGCTTCTGTGCAATCCAACAATGCTTAATGCTTCTCTACTTCCTGCATAAGCTGGATTTATTGAGATTGTATTGTACATATACTGGGTGAATTGCGGTAATTGTTGTGCAATTCCAACCGTACAGCTTAACAATGCAATAGCTATTATGTTATGTTTTATAAGTCTCATAGGTTATGTTTTATTTGGTTCCTAAGTAAACAGGTCCTGTAATAGGATTCAAGCCACTATTCAGTAATTTTATTATATAGTAATATGTTCCGTTAGGGACTTTTCCGGCAGATCCTATAGATCCGTTACCGGTAGTTCCATTCCAATCGTTTTGATAGTTACCGGATTCGTACACTAAAGCACCCCATCTGTTAAAGATTTGAACTTCATACTGGAATCCGCATAATTCAATTCCGGAAATTTCGAAATATTCATTATATGCATCACCATTCGGAGTTACAGCTTTCGATACGACTACATCATTTTCACCACAAGGTAATACCACACAATCGGCATGTACATTCATGGTAATTTCTGTAACACTAATACAACCTTGATCGGTAGTTGTGTATTTGAATTCATAATCTATTCCACCACTTTCTGGTAAGAAATCCAAGCTTAATTCAAGTCCGCTAGGATCGAATACGTTACCGTTTAGTATTGCGGCAGTATCGCCTTCTAACATTTCCCAAGTACCATTTTTATTAAGGTCTGCAGGTAATAAATCATTCATGTTTATAGCACCTTCGTCATAACACCAGTCTGGTGCAACTATTTCGGTAACTACTTCGTCTAGCGCTACATTAAGTGTTTGCGTATATATTGCTTCATTGTTGCATTCGTCTCTAACCGTCCACGTTCTAACAATTTCGTAATCTACAAAAGCATTTTCGTCAAATGAGTTTGTTTCGTTAAATACTACGATAATATTTGTTGAACAATTATCGGTAAAGCTTAATTCTGGTGCATCTGGTATATCTGTACAACTTACATCTAATGTTTCATCAAAAGTAGATGTAGGCACAGGTGCCGTTGTATCCTGTACAGTAATAATTTGTGTGTGTGTTGTTGTTAAACCACATTCGTCTGTAGCCGTCCAGGTACGTGCTATGAAATAATTATTAGGACAGTCTCCATCTGTTCTTGAATCTTGGACTGTAACTGTAGCATCGCCACAATTGTCTGTAGCTGTTAATGTTTCTGCCGTTGGTATGGCATCACATTCTACAGTTATAGCATCACTTGGAAGTGGTGTATCAAAAACTGGAGGTACTGTATCTTCAACGTTTATTATTTGCGTGTGTGTTGTTGTTAAGCCACATTCGTCTGTAGCTGTCCAAGTACGTGCAATTCTGTATGTGTTAGGACAACTACCATTTGTTCTTACATCGTTTACTGTAACTGTAGCGTCGCCACAGCTATCTGTAGCTGTTAATGTTTCTGCAACAGGAACAGCGTCACATTGTACAGTTTGAACCAATTCAGGTAGTGTACCTTCAAATTCTGGAGGCGTTATGTCTTGAACTGTTATTGTTTGAATATGGGTATTGGTTAAACCACAATCGTCTGTTGCAACCCATGTACGGGTAATGGTATAGTTGTTTGGACAGTTGCCATTTGTTCTCGCTTCGGTAAATTCAACGGTAGCATTCCCACAATTATCTGTAGCTGTTAATGTTACAGCTGCTGGCACTGTACTACATTCAACTGTTATGTCTTGCGGTAGTTGTTCAACAAAATCTGGAGCTATACTATCTGATGTTGAAATTTCTTGTTGCGCAGAGGCTACATTTCCACAAGCATCTGTTGCTGTCCAGGTTCTAACGATTTTAAACGTACCAGAACATGCGCCATCTTCTCTAACATCTACAAACGTTATGATAGGGTTAGGGTCGCAGTTATCTGTTGCTGTAGCATTACCAAATGCTAATGGTGTTAAATCATCACTACATTCTGCTGTTTGATTAGCAGGTAAGGTTAATACAGGTGGAGTAACGTCATCAATAATAATGTTTTGAGTGACGTTGGTTATATTGCCACACTCATCTGTAATACTATATGTTCTAGTAATGGTTTCTGCACAGGTATTGTTATCTGATACTTCAGAAACAAAAACAACGCTAAGATTGTCAGCAATCGTACAATTATCTGTTTCTCCAATAACCACATTAATATCTGGAGCTGGTACATCGTCTAAACATTCTACCGTAATATCAGCCGGATTAGACACTGTAGGAGGTGTCGTATCGTTTACGTTTATAGTCTGAGTCGCCGTAACGGAGTTGTTACATGCGTCGGTGATCGTATATGTTCTTGTCACGACAATCGGGCATGTCCCCGCAGCACTGTCGGAGTTTGTAACGGTAAGGTCAGCATCTGCGGTACAGTTGTCCCCGATAACAAGACCAAGCGCTTCAAGGGCGGCCACATCTGTTGCCGGAGCCGTAGCATCTGCAGAGGTACATCCCTCTACCGTAGACTCTGGAATAGAGCCGGTAGCTGTTGGATCCTGATCGTCGTTAACGATTATGTTCTGGGTCACAAATATCTGGTTGTCACAGATATCCGTAACGCTGTATGTTCTAGTAATGGTCTCGGGACACGTATTGCCGTCCGATGCGTCCGATACGAATGCCACAGCGGGCGTTCCCTGGTTGTCAGCCTCGTCGGTCACCACGTCCACGTTGGGAGCAGGCACGTCGTCGATACACTGTACGTTTATGTCCGCAGGGTTAGAAGCGGTAGGCATTATAGGGTCCGTAATAAGTATGGTCTGTGTCACTGTGATCGAGTTGCCGCACTGGTCTGTCACGCTATAAGTCCTTGTAATGGTCTCAGGACAGTTCCCGTTGTCGGATACGTCCGATACATGTGCCACCGTAGGCGGTACCGTGCAATTGTCCGCTTCGTCGATAACCACTGTTACATCCGGAGCCGGAACCGGTCCACCTGGTACTGATATCGTATCCGGGTTTGATGCCGTAGGGTCCGTCGTATCGTTTACGTTTATGGTCTGTGTTGCGGTAACGGAGTTGTTACACGCATCTGTGATGGTGTATGTTCTTGTTACGACAATCGGGCAAGTACCCGCAGCACTGTCGGAGTTTGTAACGGTAAGGTCAGCATCTGCGGTACAGTTGTCACCGATAACAAGTCCGAGCGCCTCAAGGGCGGCCACGTCCGTTGCAGGCGCGGTAGCATCTGCAGCGGTACATCCCTCTACCGTAGACTCTGGAATAGAGCCGGTAGCTGTTGGATCCTGATCGTCGTTCACGATTATGTTCTGGGTCACAAATATCTGGTTGTCACAGATATCCGTAACGCTGTATGTTCTTGTAATGGTCTCTGGACAGGTATTACCATCCGATGCGTCCGATACGAATGCCACAGCGGGCGTTCCCTGGTTGTCAGCCTCGTCGGTCACCACGTCCACGTTGGGAGCAGGCACGTCGTCGATGCACTGTACGTTTATGTCCGCAGGGTTAGAAGCCGTAGGCATTATAGGGTCGGTAATAAGTATGGTCTGTGTCACTGTGATCGAGTTGCCGCACTGGTCCGTCACACTATAGGTCCTTGTAATGGTCTCGGGACAGTTTCCGTTGTCGGATACGTCGGATACATGTGCCACCGTAGGCGGTACCGTGCAATTGTCCGCTTCGTCAATAACTACTGTTACATCTGGAGCAGGGACCGGTCCACCTGGTACGGATATCGTATCCGGGTTTGAGGCCGTAGGGTCCGTCGTATCGTTAACGTTTATGGTCTGTGTCGCGGTAACGGAGTTGTTACACGCGTCGGTGATGGTATATGTTCTTGTTACGACAATCGGGCATGTCCCCGCAGCACTGTCCGAGTTTGTAACGGTAAGGTCAGCATCGGCTGTACAGTTGTCACCGATAACAAGTCCGAGCGCCTCAAGGGCGGCCACGTCTGTTGCAGGTGCGGTAGCATCTGCAGCGGTACATCCCTCTACCGTAGACTCTGGAATAGAGCCGGTAGCTGTTGGATCCTGATCGTCGTTCACGATTATGTTCTGGGTCACAAATATCTGGTTGTCACAGATATCCGTAACGCTGTATGTTCTTGTAATGGTCTCTGGACAGGTATTACCATCCGATGCGTCCGATACGAATGCCACAGCGGGCGTTCCCTGGTTGTCAGCCTCGTCGGTCACCACGTCCACGTTGGGAGCAGGCACGTCGTCGATACACTGTACGTTTATGTCCGCAGGGTTAGAAGCGGTAGGCATTATAGGGTCCGTAATAAGTATGGTCTGTGTCACTGTGATCGAGTTACCGCACTGGTCCGTCACACTATAAGTCCTTGTAATGGTCTCAGGACAGTTCCCGTTGTCGGATACGTCCGATACATGTGCCACCGTAGGCGGTACCGTGCAATTGTCCGCTTCGTCGATAACCACTGTTACATCTGGAGCAGGGACCGGTCCACCTGGTACGGATATCGTATCCGGGTTTGAGGCCGTAGGGTCCGTCGTATCGTTTACGTTTATGGTCTGTGTCGCGGTAACGGAGTTGTTACACGCGTCTGTGATGGTATATGTTCTTGTTACGACAATCGGGCATGTCCCCGCAGCACTGTCCGAGTTTGTAACGGTAAGGTCAGCATCGGCTGTACAGTTGTCGCCGATAACAAGTCCGAGCGCCTCAAGGGCGGCCACGTCCGTTGCAGGTGCGGTAGCATCCGCAGCGGTACATCCCTCTACCGTAGACTCTGGAATAGAGCCGGTAGCTGTTGGATCCTGATCGTCGTTCACGATTATGTTCTGGGTCACAAATATCTGGTTGTCACAGATATCCGTAACGCTGTATGTTCTTGTAATGGTCTCTGGACAGGTATTACCATCCGATGCGTCCGATACGAATGCCACAGCGGGCGTTCCCTGGTTGTCAGCCTCGTCGGTCACCACGTCCACGTTGGGAGCAGGCACGTCGTCGATACACTGTACGTTTATGTCCGCAGGGTTAGAAGCGGTAGGCATTATAGGGTCCGTAATAAGTATGGTCTGTGTCACTGTGATCGAGTTGCCGCACTGGTCCGTCACACTATAGGTCCTTGTAATGGTCTCGGGACAGTTCCCGTTGTCGGATACGTCGGATACATGTGCCACCGTAGGCGGTACCGTGCAATTGTCCGCTTCGTCGATAACCACTGTTACATCTGGAGCCGGAACCGGTCCACCTGGTACGGTTATCGTATCCGGGTTTGATGCCGTAGGGTCTGTCGTATCGTTTACGTTTATGATCTGTGTTGCGGTAACGGAGTTGTTACACGCGTCGGTGATGGTATATGTTCTTGTCACGACAATCGGGCATGTCCCCGCAGCACTGTCCGAGTTTGTAACGGTAAGGTCAGCATCGGCGGTACAGTTGTCGCCGATAACAAGTCCGAGCGCCTCAAGGGCGGCCACGTCCGTTGCAGGCGCGGTAGCATCCGCAGCGGTACATCCCTCTATCGTGGATTCTGGAATAGAGCCAGTAGCTGTAGGGTTTTGTGTGTCGTCAATATTAATAGTTTGCGTAGCTGTAGTTTCGTTATCACACTCATCTGTAATGGTATAAGTTCTAGTTACTATAACTGGACATGTGCCGGTAGCACTATCAGAACTGGTTACCACAAGGTTAGCATCATCTGTACAATTATCGCCAATAGTAAGCCCTAAAGCTTCCAAAGCTGCTACTGTGCTAACAGGTGCTGTAGCGTCTGCCGCTGTACATCCTTCTATAGTAGATTCAGCTATATTTCCAGAAACAACAGGTGCTTCAGTATCGTCTACATTTATAGTTTGAGTTGCTGTAACAAAGTTGTCGCAAGCATCTGTAATGGTGTAAGTTCTAGTCACGATAATTGGGCAAGTTCCAGTTGCACTATCAGAACTTGTTACTACAAGGTCTGCATCAGCGGTACAATTGTCACCAATAGTAAGACCGAGAGCTTCTAAAGCAGCCACAGTATTAACTGGAGCTGTAGCATCGGTAGCCGTACAACCTTCTACTGTAGTTTCAGTAATTGAACCTGTAGCAGTTGGTACCTCGTCATCGTTAACTGTAATGGTTTGTGTAACATTTATGGAGTTACCACAATCGTCTGTTACGCTATATGTTCTTGTTATAACTTCCGGGCAAGTATTTCCATCGGATGCATCAGATACGTGAGCTACAACAGGAGCTATGCCTGAATTGTCAGCTTCATCTATAACAACCGTAATGTCCGGTGTTGGTACGTCGTCTATACATTGTACATTAATAGGTGCAGGATTACTTGCAGTAGGAGGTTCATTAACATAGTCTAAATATTCGATAGGAATTATACTTGGTCCTGGTATTGGGTCTCCTATACAAAGCCCCGAGGTTTCATATCCTTGAATTAAGTCTAAATTAAATGGTTGACCGGATGTTGCTCCAACACCACTAATGGTTCCATTAACAGCTACATTTGGATCGAAACCAGGGTCTGTTAAAATAGAACAATTTGTAGTTACTGTTAATGAAAAACTTAAATCTGCAAGAACAGTATCTGGATCTGTAGGCACTGGTAGGGTACCTATGTTCCATACTATGGCACCATTTGCACCTATATTCGGATCGAAAGATGGAACATTTGGATTTGTAATTGGTGTTAACGGTGGGTATATGTTATAATTTATATTTAAATTATTCTGATTTACAGATTCTGGAAGGGGTATTGTAATAGTTGTATTATTAGTAGCCTCGGTTCCTGTATTCTTTATTTCAATAGCATAGGCCGCATTATCGTCTGGCTCTAATGATCCATTGGTATTACTTGGCGGGTTACCATTTATTGAGGTATTTGCTAAGATTCCTTCTGGTTCTGGTACATAGGCATCAACCGCAAAGGTTACATTAAAGATAATGTAAGTATCTAATGTAGAACCGTATCTAAATCGTGTAAATGTTTTATTGTTTGGAATTATAGTATTTCCTGTATTATCTATATTAAACATGGCAATATCTAACCCCGTGTTATTTAGTAAATTAGGGTTTCTCGCATTACCACCGGTAACAATAGAAGAATTGAAAAAGTTATTTGTACTATTATTGGTATGTGATAGTAATTGATAACTGTTGTTATTTAAAGTTGCCAGGTTATTAGGGTCGTCATCACCATCAGGAATTATTATTTCAAAAGTATCACCAGTCCAAGGCACATCACCTTCACCAGCCATTAATCCTAATTTAAGGTTAACATCTCCACTTTGTACGGCATTAAACCCGTTCACGTCTATAGTAAAATCGGCAACACCATTTGTTACGTATGCATGTCCGTCAAAAACAGTGATATCTCTCCAATTCATTTTAGAATTTTCGTAAACAACAACCATACCCCAACCTCCGTAGAAACCGGTTCCATCGGCGTTACCTTCTCTTGTTGCTACATCTGCAACAAAGTATTCACCAATACCATTGTTTACTACATAGTCAGTAACTTCTGTATAGGCAGAATACATATTACCATCTGTTCCGGACGGATAATAGATATTGGTAGGACTGGCTGTGATTTCAGTATAGCCAGCAGAAGAAGGCCCTTTTATTAATACTTTTCTTTTATCTAGGGTTTTTGTGATACCATTTTTTGTAACCTCAAATGTGTCAGAATCTGATTCTCCATCACCAAAGGCTCTACCTGTCCAGTATAATCCGGCAAAAATAATATTTGAACATTCTGGAATGGCACCATTTTCTGTTGAAAAGGTTACTGTTGCAGAAGATGAGTTAAACGTGTCGTTTCCTGGTACTGCTGTACCATCCACATCGACATATCTTACATCTTCAAAATTAGAACCTCCATCGGAATAGTCTACCATAGTAATGTTTGTATTACCTACCATGGTAAAATCTCCTTTAACGTTATACATTGTTGATGAAGGAGGAATGGTTGACGTTCTTGGTGTGAACTCAACTCTAACCTGACCATAACTACTAAAAACTGTAGATGCAAGTAAAATAGCCATAGCCAAAACCTTTTGGTTTTTGGATGATAAAGCTTTAATTGTAGTGTATAGTTTTTTCATTTCTTATTCTTTTAATTGCCTGTATACTATTATGATGGTCTCACTGATGTATAAAAAATTCTTATGCTATCATTTGGATTCTTTACAAATCTTTCGATCTGACTTGCGGTACAACTAAATAGACATTTTATATAGATGTATTGCAATTGTGGAAATCCTTGGGTGTTCGATAGGTCTAAAGGCGTGTTTAAATCACTTTCGTTTTTTAGTGTAATTGTGATTAGTTTAACACCATTATAGTTAGAATTCTGTTGGTTAAGTAAACTAAAACCGTTCGTACCTTTTAAAGAGATTCTAACTGGGGCACCTTCTCCATACTTATTTTTCAATGTGTTGTTTTCAAAATAATGCGTAGGGTGAAGTTTTTTAGAAAGATTATAAAAATCGTTTCTATTATTCGATTTTTGAACTATTTGGTTATTTACTAATTCATAAATACCGTGTTCTTGTGCCAGGGTATTATTTGAATATAATAGGGCTGACAAGCAAAATAGTAAGGTACAAAACGTTATGATTGATTTATTTTTCATGATTTAGTAAATTATTTTATTTAAAGACTATATATAATAAAACACCTATATGTTAAATTAGTCACACTTAGGTATCAATGTTAATTATTAAAAAAACCGATAAAAAAGTTTTTGAGGGAAAAAACTGTGAGGGATAAACATTGTTTAACAATGCTGGATTAGTGTATGGTATCGGGTTCAGGTTCATTACTTTATAACTTTAAGTAGGTACTACAAAAAAACGCATATACAGTTATCCCTTCAAAAATATATGCTAAATCACTTATAAATTCGATTAAAAGCTTTTGAAAAACCATTAGTCGTTAATTATAAGGTTTTCATCGGTTTGCACTGTATTCGTTTGTTTATAATGGTTTGTTCTTTAATTTTTTTATGGTTAGTAATATCTTTTGTTCTATTATTTTTAGTTAATTTTATGTGCAAATAAATTGAATTTTATCGATAAAATTAATCGTTTTGTCGGTAAAATAATACATTTAATCGATTTTTTATGAAAAAGCTTATTTTGGTAAGACATGCCAAATCTTCTTGGAAGCATAACGTGATAGATCATGAACGACCTCTTAATGATAGGGGGTTTAAGGATGCTAACTTAGTTTCTAACCATTTAAAGGAAAATGACTTAGGTGTTGATTTAGTACTGTCTAGCGATGCTATGCGTGCGAAAACAACGGCTAATATTTTTATTTCCAACCTTGGTATCGATACGGGTATAGCTCATCTAAATCATGAATTATATGATTTTTCGGGGTCGAATCTTATAGCGGTTATTAAGGCCTGCGACAATGCTGTTAATACACTTATGCTTTTTGGGCATAATCATGCTATTACGGCTTTTGTAAATACTTATGGGGATCGTTATGTAGATAATGTTCCTACCAGTGGCGCTGTTTTTATAGAGTTTGATATGGATGCCTGGAAGAACTTAGATAAAGGAAAGACCGTAAAAATACTATTTCCTAGAGATTTAAAGTAATGCTGTAAACTACAAGGGGATATCGTTGTAACCGAAATGGATGCTTTGTGCACTTTTTGTTACGTTTTAATCTGTCTTAATAAGGGAAATTCTTTGTGTTTATTGTTTACGTGTAAGTGCATGCTTTCGCAAAGCGTTACTAAATTATTATGTGGGGTTTAATCTTCTTTTTCATGCTAGTTTTAGTGGTTGTATTACGCTTAAATAGAATATATTTGTGTGTCTATTCTAAATTAGAAATTATCCAATGACCAAACCTGAATTACAAAACAATAGTTATATAAACAGAGAGATAAGTTGGCTGCAATTTAACGCACGAGTTTTACAAGAGGCATCAGATGAAAATGTGCCATTGATAGAGCGTTTGCGGTTTCTGGGAATTTTTTCCAATAACTTAGATGAATTTTTTAAGGTAAGATATGCTACGGTAAAGCGTATTGTAGATGCTGGAAAGGGTGGGAAAAATGCCTTGGGTGGTATTAGGGCTAAAGAGCTGTTGGAAATTATTACTCAAATTGTGATAGAGCAGCAAAGTAAGAGTTTAGAGATATTAAATACGATTCATCAAAGGTTAGAGGAGGAGGATATACATATTATTGATGAAAATCAAATTGATGATGCACAACATGATTATATTAAAAAGTATTTTATAACAAAGGTTAGCCCTGCTTTGGTTACCATTATTTTAAATGATTCTGTAGAGCTTCCTAATTTAAAGGATAGTGGTGCTTATTTGGCAGTTAGAATGGTTATGGCTGATGGTGAAAAACAGTTTGCATTAATTGAAATACCTAAATCTGTTAATCGATTTGTTGTATTACCTAAGGAAGGGGAAAAGAATTATATTATAATGATAGACGATTTGCTTCGTCATTGTTTAAGTGATATTTTCAATATTTTCGATTATAAGAGCATTTCTGCTCACATGGTAAAAATTACACGTGATGGTGAGCTGGATTTTGAAAGTGATTTAAGTAAGAGTTTTATTGAAAAGATCTCAGATAGTGTTAAGCATAGAAAAATTGGTGATCCTGTTCGTTTTGTATATGATAAAACGATAGATAAGGAAACATTGGAGTATTTAATGAGCAAAATGGGTATTGACGATACGGATAGTATCATTCCTGGGGGACGTTATCACAATAGAAGGGATTATATGGGCTTCCCGAGTTTGGGTAGAAATGACCTTTTGTACAGAAAGATTGAGGCTTTACCTGTTAAAGGACTTACTTTAGAGGCTAGTATTTTTGAGGCAATTGAGAAAAAGGATTATTTGCTTCAGGCGCCTTACCAAACTTTTTCTTATGTGGTTAAGTTCTTAAGGGAGGCCGCCTTAGATCCGAATGTAAAAACGATAAAGATTACTATTTATCGTTTGGCTCAAATATCCCATATAGCAAGTTCGCTTATAAATGCTGCTATTAATGGTAAATCGGTTACTGTATCTATAGAGTTGCGGGCTAGATTTGATGAGCAGGCTAATATAGATTATGCGCAACAGATGGAGGACGAGGGTATTAATCTGGTTTTTGGTGTGGCAGGTTTAAAAGTGCATAGTAAAATGTGTGTTATTGAACGTGAGGAAGGAAAGAAACTAAAACGCTATGGGTTTATTAGCACGGGTAACTTTAACGAATCTACGGCAAAAATTTATACGGATTTTACTTTGTTTACTTCTAACCAGCGTATTTTAAAGGATGTAAACAAGATTTTTAATTTCTTTGAGACCAATTACAAGATTTTCACGTACAAACATTTAATAACATCTCCACATTATACCCAAAAAGCAGTTTATAAATTAATTGATGCGGAAATAGAAAAGGCTAGAAATGGTAATTTGGGTTATATAAGGTTAAAAATGAACAGTATTTCCAGCTATAAAATGATTGACAAGCTTTATGAAGCTAGTAGGGCTGGAGTGAAAATTCAAATGATAGTAAGGGGAATTTGCTGTTTAATACCCGGCGTGGAAGGGATGAGTGAAAATATAGAGGTTATTAGTATTGTAGATAAATTTTTAGAACACTCGAGAATCTATATATTTGGGGAAGATGATGAAGCCAAGATTTATATTTCTTCGGCAGATTGGATGACAAGAAATATAGATAACAGGGTAGAGGTTAGTTGCCCTATTTATAACGACGATATTAAACAAGAAATCATAGATACATTTAATATTAGCTGGAACGATAATGTTAAGGCTAGAGTGTTAAATGAATCGCAAGACAATAATTACAGAATAAATAATAAGGAAAAAGTAAGGTCTCAATTTGCTACATATGATTATTATTTAAAAAAGTTAGAAAGTTAATTTATGCTTACAATAAAAAAATATGCAGCTATAGATATTGGGTCTAATGCTGTAAGATTACTTATTTCAAATATTATAGAACAGAAGGGGAGACCTGTACAATTCAAAAAAAATTCATTGGTTCGTGTGCCTATTCGTTTAGGGGCCGATGTGTTTGTAGAAGATAAGATTTCTGAAGAGAATAAAGAGCGCATTGTGGATACTATGACGGCGTTTAAATTGTTAATGAAGTCTCATAAGGTGGTGAAATATAAGGCGTGTGCTACATCGGCTATGAGGGAATCTAAAAATGGCAAACAGGTAGTTGATTTAGTTTTAAAAGAGGCCGGAATAAGTATCGATATTATTGAAGGAAAAGAAGAAGCTGCAATAATAGCTGCGACCGATTTGCATAAGTATATAGATGACAATAAGACGTATTTATATGTCGATGTTGGGGGTGGTAGTACTGAATTTACTGTCATTGATAGAGGCGTACAGGTAGCTTCAAAATCTTTTAAAATAGGTACGGTTAGGTTGCTTAACGATATCGTTAAAAAGGAATCTTGGATAGATTTGGAGTCCTGGATATGGAAGCATGCGAGGCATTATCATAAAATTGAAGTTATAGGCTCTGGAGGAAACATTAATAAAATATTTAAAATATCTGGCAAGGCCCTCGGGAAACCGCTTTCGTATTTTTATTTAACCAGCTATTATAACAAACTTCAGAGTTATTCTTATGAGGAACGTATTACTGAGTTGGGTTTAAATCAAGATAGGGCCGATGTTATTATTCCTGCTATGCGGATCTATCTTTCTTCAATGAAATGGAGCGGCGCGAAGAATATTTATGTGCCAAAAATAGGTTTAGCAGACGGTATTATTAAAAGTATCTATTACGATACTGTTTCTAGCAATACACAGTAAAATTGTGCACTTTACCTTTTATACTTGTCGTTTTTTAATTTTATAATATATATTCGTACCTGTATAATTGCTTAAAATTATATCCCAAACTAAATGTTATTATGAAAAAAATATTACTATTAGCAATCTTATTTAGTTTTTCTTTTTACGGCTTTTCGCAAGACGTAAAGTACGGAATAAGAGGCGGTTTAAATATTTCAAATTTAGATTTCGATACTAACCTAGGTGTTGAAAATAAACATAGAAACAGTTTTTATATTGGTGCTTTTGCAAATATTGGTTTATCTAAAACCATTGCTTTAGTACCAGAGTTGCAGTTTTCTGCCGAAGGTGGAAATGAAGAGACTTTACACTTGGATTATATTCAGGCACCTGTGTTATTAAAATTTAGATTAAGTGAAAAGATTTATTTAGGAGCTGGTCCACAAGTGGGGATTAAAGTACACAAAGAAGATGATCGTGCAAGGAACTTCGCTTATTCTGGTGTTATTGGTTTAGAATATAAAATTAACTATGCCATCTTTGCAGATGTAAGGTATACTAGAGGCTTATCGAACGTGTTTGATGATGATGTACTAGTTGAAGCTAAAAATTCGAATATACAAATTGGTGTGGGTTATAAGTTTTAACCGTGCACAGTTTCCTTTTTTCCTAAGTTAGACATAATCTCTGCTTCATATTCAAGAAGTTGTTGCCATTTGGTATCGACCTCTTTTTTATCTCCATATTTGCGGGCAAAACCCAAAAACATGGTGTAGTGGTTGGCTTCGCTAACCATTAGGTTTCTGTAAAATGTGGCTAGTTCTTTGTCTTTAAGTTCTTCGGAAAGTAATCTAAAGCGTTCGCAGCTTCGTGCTTCAATTAATGCAGCATAAAGCAGACGGTGTACTAATTGCGTGGTTCTACTACCACCTTTTGGAAAGAATTTTACAAGTTGTATGACATAGTCGTCTTTCCTGTCGCGTCCAAGAACCCAACCGCGTTCAATTATTTTATCATGTACCATTTTAAAATGGCTCATTTCTTCTTTTACCAAGGCTGTCATTTCCTGTACCAATTCGGTATACTCAGGAAAGCTTACAATTAATGAAATAGCTGTACTGGTTGCTTTTTGTTCGCAAAAAGCATGATCGGTAAGTATTTCTTCAATGTTTTTTTCTACAATATTAACCCAACGTGGATCTGTTGGAAGTTTTAGTCCTAGCATTATTACACGGTATTGGAAAGAATAATAACTTCTTCTATTTTAATAATTCCTTGTTTATTTATTTTAAGAACGAAGTCCTTGCATTCCTCAGTGCTAGGAATACAGAACGATGTATTTAAATATAGTTCATTTTTATTTGATGCTTCATGATCGATCCATACAAATTGCATAATGGCGTTTTGCCAAAATGTTATGTCGTCATTATAAAAAAGCTTTTTATTGATTAGGCTCTGGTTAATAATAGTGTTGTTTTTAAATACCAACAGTTGGGCTTCAAAGTTTTTATGATGAATTTTGATTAGGGAATCGTTTTTTGATTTTTTGGTTTCTAAAACAAAATCGTTTTCTACAGAATAGTAGTTTATTTTTATTTTAAATCCATTGCTTAAAATGGTGTCTGATTTTATTTCGGTATAAGTTTCCGGAACAAACTTTATGGCTTCTTTAAACGATTTTAAGAGCTTGTTTTCTTTTAAGACCTCTGTATTGGTTTTGTACTTTCTATCTCTGCCATCGCAACTAATTAAAGTGATAATAGAAAGAAACATTAAGACCGCTAATTTTTTCATATTTAATTATATGTCTAAATCGAAAGTTTTTCTAAGAAGATCAATATTAGGGTTTTTCTCTTTCAATTTCTCGAATTTCTCTGCCGTAGTGTAGGCATACTTCTTTTCCATGACCTCATTTATACTAATTGATAAACTAATATCGAAATTGTTTAGAGACTTTCTAACAAAGGCTAAAAGATCATATTGATTACGCTCTACTTCAACCTTGTTTGTAGCATTAGGGTACTCTAAATAAACCGTAGTACCTTTTACTTTAGGTGTATCTATATCTAAAATAGAAGCTAAATTATGCTTTCCATTTTTACGTATTTTTTCGGTATAGGTATTCCAAACTGTGATGAGTTCCTTTTCTGTAAAATCTTCTTTAGGTAGATCTTCTTCATCAATAACAACATCCATTTGTTTTATGAGATGTTCTTTTTTTGCTTTTATACTGCTTAAAGATAGCCCGGAAGCTCGTTTGGTTTCTTTCTTTAGAAGGATTTTTGGAGGTTCGTTTACCTGAAAAGCTTCTGAAGTATTAGTTGCATAGTTTTTTACAGGAGCACCTTTGTTTTCTTCCTTTACAGGGGAAGTCCCGTCATTATTTTGCTTTTGTTCTGGTGTTGTTACTGGAATGGGAGTGATGCCCTTCTTTTTGAAGTAGGACGCTGGAATTATGTAATGTCTGCTATTTTTTTTTTCTCCATCAAAAGTGATAGAGGCAAGCTGCATTAGGCATAATTCAACGAGTAAACGTTGATTTTTACTGGTTTTATATTTGAGATCGCAATCGTTTGCTAGGTTTATACCACGAAGTAAAAAGTCTTGAGAGGCTTTTTTAGATTGCTCCAAATATTTGGTTTTGGTTTGATCGCCTACTTCAAGCAGTTCGATAGTTTCTTGTGTTTTGCTTACCAGAAGGTCTCTAAAGTGTGATGCCAACCCTGCAATGTAATGGTGACCGTCGAACCCTTTAGACAGCGTACTATTAAACTGTAGCAACAATTCTGGAATTTTATTTTCCAAAATTAAATCGGTACTTGTAAAATAGGTTTCGTAGTCAAGTACGTTTAGGTTTTCTGTAACGGCCTGTCTGGTTAAATTTTTACCCGAAAAGCTTACTACACGATCGAAAATAGACAGTGCATCTCGCATAGCACCGTCTGCTTTTTGAGCTATGATGTGTAAAGCATCATCATCTGCAGTTATACCTTGCTCTTCGGCGATGTATTTTAAATATTCCTTAGCATCTTTTACCGTAATGCGCTTGAAATCAAAAATCTGGCAGCGCGACAAAATAGTTGGAATAATTTTATGCTTTTCTGTAGTCGCTAAGATAAATATACAGTGCTTTGGTGGCTCTTCTAATGTTTTAAGAAATGCATTGAAAGCGGCCTGCGATAGCATATGAACCTCGTCAATAATATAAACCTTGTATTTTCCAACTTGAGGCGGAATACGAACCTGATCTGTTAAACTTCTTATGTCATCAACAGAATTGTTCGAAGCGGCATCGAGCTCAAAAATATTGAAAGCAAAATCTTCGTCGTTGGATTCGGAATCATCGCTATTAATCATTTTAGCAAGAATACGTGCGCAAGTTGTTTTACCAACACCACGAGGTCCAGTAAACAATAAAGCTTGAGCTAAATGATTGTTATCAATAGCATTCAATAGGGTATTTGTAATAGCCTGCTGCCCCACAACATCCTTAAATGTTTGTGGTCTATATTTTCTAGCCGATACTACAAAGTGTTCCAATCTTACTAAATTTACTTGTATTGAATTTGTTGCCATTATTTAGCATCTTTTTTGACACTAATTATAATGTTTAACAAAGTTAAAAATTCAACTTAAAATTTAAGATAATGCACATAAAATTTAAGACGAGTTATTAACAACTTTAAGTAATAAGTACTTAAATAGAGAACAGTTTTGTTTTTTAAGATTTCTTTATTGTAATTTTGCAGTTAAGTAGATCGCTTTATCGCTTTTGTGCTGAATTTGTTTTAGTGTCTAAGTTTATATTTAAAAGGTACTGAAACAAGTTCAGCACTTGAGAGGAAAGTCCGAACACCGTAGTGCAACATAGTGGTTAACAGCCACCAGTCGTGAGGCTAGGAAAAGTGCAACAGAAAGTATGTACAGGTCATGCTGTAGTGAAACCGGGTAAACTCTATGTGGTGCAATGCCATGTATACCAGTGTTTGAGGGCTGCACGCTCGATACTGGAGGGTAGGCAGCTAAAGTGTATTGGTAACAATATACGTAGATAAATGATAAAGTATTCTTGTATTTGTTTTGGGTGATCCTAAAACAAGTTCGAGATAAACAGAATTCGGCTTATAGATTTACTTGAAAATAAATAAACCCTTCTTAAACTTAAGAAGGGTTTACCATTTGGCCAAAAATGGTTGGTTAGTAATTATTCTTTTTTAGCAGAGTAGCTCAGGTCTGGGCGCATTTCTCCACTGTATTCTTCCATTCTGCTTATGTGGTTTAGTACTTTGCTAAAGGTTTCCATACGATCTGGTCCTAAAACTTCTTGATTTGCTTTAGCTTGTGTAGCACCATCTATTTCATCTTTAGCAGAAACTGATACCAAATAGTAGTTTTCCAAAGAGCCATAACCGTTTTTATAAACACGGTAATAGTTTGTAGAGCCTTTGCTTTTAAAGAGCTCTTTAACGGCTTTCATGCCTTCCTTTACTTTTTTAGCGTTTTCGGGTGTGTAATACATGTAAAACCATTTGCGATAATTTTCACCTTTAATGGCTTCACTGGCTCCGTCTGGCATATAGCTTAGATCATCGTCACTTAAAACGATATAGGTACCATGTGAATCAAGGCATTTATTTAAACGGGTAAACATGTCTAAGAATTTGTCCCCCATAGTTTTAGCCATATCGGCAAAAGGTTTTTTATCCAATTCTGCAAAATTTTCAATCGGCGTGATATAAAAATATTTAAAATCGTTGGACATAGCTGCAAACCATTCGTCTTGAACATTATGCTCGGTCGTGGCTGTAACAAATTCTTTTGCAATTTTTTCGTATTCAATAAACTTTGAAGGTTTTACATTGTCTTGGTGAACACTAAACATTTTTTGAGCTTGCGACACATGACACGTTAAGAATAATACTATTGTTAAGATAATAGCAGTTTTAATTGTTTTCATAATTAATACGTTTAGTTAATTAAAGGTTGGTTAGTAATTTTAATCTTCTGAAACTTCGGTTGTGTCTTCTGCTTTCGCTTTTTCGGCAACTATCGCCGCAAATTCTGCATTCATTTCTGTGCCATCAAAATAAATATGTTCTTCTGCAATTTTTCCATTTACAAATTGCACAGCCAGATGCACAGGTATGGTTAACTCTTTATTGTTAGAAGCAAAAGTGCCTTTGTGTGTAGCCCAATAATATACCCAGGTTTCATCTTCTTTGTCCAGAACCATTTCAATGTATTCTTTTTCATGGTTAAAGCCATATTTAGACATGGCACTGGTCATAGCCTTTAACCCTTCTAATCGCTTTTCTGGAGTTAAAGGTTTAGTGGAATTAACAAAGATTTTTGCTGTGTCTGCAAAATGACTTTTCCATTTGTCCCAGTCACCCGTTTCGTAGGCTTTAATACCAGATTTTAATGTTTCAATTTCTGCAGATTCTGCAAAATAGCGTTGTTGGGGTTGTTTTCCGCAGGCAATAAAGAGAAGGGCTATTAACTGTAATAAAAGGAGTTTTTTCATTTTGTTTATGGTTTTGAAGTTAGTGTTTCAAATTAGACCATAAGCAATTACAAAAAAGCGCACTTCTTTGATGAGATAAAGTATATATAGAGCCTGGGACTCTCAGGGAATATCTAAGTTACTGAAAAAAAAGGAATTAACAAAAAATAATGTGTGCTCTATGCTATTTCAAAAAAGCTAAACACACAACCACCATAGCTTTTTGAGTAGCTATAATGCTTTAAGTTGGATAGGTTTGTATGCTTGGAATGCTCTATGATGAGAACACCATTTTTTAATAACAAATTGTTTTGAAAAACCAATTCTGGAATTTTAGAAAATTGTTCTTCTGTAAAGCTATATGGAGGATCTGCAAATATGATGTTGGTTTGTAAATTAGACCTCTCTAAAAATTTAAAAACATCACTTTTAATAGTACTAATAGGCATGTCGAAAGCCTCAGCAGTTTGGTTTATAAACTTAATGCAGCCATAATCCTGATCTACACAGGTGATATTTAAAGAGCCTCTTGATGCGAATTCGTAACTTATATTGCCAGTACCGGCAAACAAATCCAAAACAGAAATTTCGTCGAAATAAAATAGATTATTTATAATATTGAACAGCGATTCCTTGGCCATATCGGTTGTTGGTCTCACAGGTAAGTTTTTAGGAGCAACAATTTTTCTACTTTTATAAAGACCTGAAATAATACGCATTAAAAACTTTTTATTATGGTAAAATCTGAATGATTATATTTTGGATTTACTTCGTATTTGTAATTGTCGTTTCTGGTACCAAAGCTTATGTTTCTAATATACTTATAAGCTATTTTATATAAATCATCATCTTTATGTGTATCACCAATAAAAATAAGATTCAACGTTTCGGGATTTAGTTTTAATTGTTCTACGGTAAATAGTAGATAGTATATAAAATCCTCTTTGGTATTGTATTCGAATGTGTTATAAAGCAAAAGTTTGCCCTTTTCTGTAATGATGATTTCAAAATTATTTTTACTCACGTTTAAGTACACCTTAGGGGTGTGTGAGTTTTTTTCAATATTCAAAATTTCTTCAATTAGAATAGTTGAAAGGTGTTTAAAAGTAAATGCCCCGTATTTTTCGTATATAAAATTATTGATATTAATATAAGGTACATATACATTTACGCTGTCGTTTAGCACAATATCATCATGGGCTATAAAATCCGATTTAAGAATCTTAGAATTAAATTTTAAATAGTCTGCAATACAATCTTCTTCAAATAGTGGTTTTGGTACTAGAGTAGAGAGCTCGTTATCGTGAATTACACAAATATTAGCGAATGATTTTTGTAGAGCAGTTTCGGTATTAAAAGTATTTTTTAAGTAATCTAATATCTCTAAAGGATTTAGCTTCTTATCAAAATCGAAACTTTTTAAAAACGAGATCGTGTTGGTATCTTTTTGTAATATACAAAAAGAAAGTCCACTCAAACTTATTTGAATGGACAGTTCTGTATTGGTAAGTATATTAATATTTTTATTCGGCTGAGCCATAATTTTTTGGCCAGTTTCCTATTGTTTTAACTTCATCCATAGAACCAACTCTTAAAGCGTCTCCATTTACTCCGTCTACTGAAACCACTTGGTTTTCTTGAACAAGAAGATCTGGGTTTTGGTCATATAAAATAACGTCCTTTTTTACAGAAGCTTCAAAAACAGGTATTTGTATATCGTTTTGCTCTATAAATCCAGCTTGTAAAACAAATCGTGCACCTTCTTTACCTATTGGTACAAACATCATGCTTTTGTAATGGTTCGAATTTTTAAATAAAGAATCTTTTACTGGAACAAAACCTAAAGTATCGATTATTACAATTTCCTTAGTAGTATCTACACCATATAATTTTGTTAATGCTTCATCTATAACAGTAGAATCTCTACGTTGAGTGATTGTATATTCAGCCGTATCAACAAATTTAATTAAACCTTCAAAGTTATTTGAGAATCTACCAGTTACTTGTTTATGGGCAAGTTGAGCATCTCTAATATCGATCAAACTTGTAATTATTGTTTTGTAACGTTTGTTCTTAACCTTGTTGAACTGAATAGGCTCATAAATAGATAGGTATGTTTGGTAGCCTAAATAACCAATTAATACCCAAAGGACAATGGTTAAAACAGGCTTAATTTTTAAAGGAACGAATTTGTCAATTAGCTTAACCAAGCCAATTGTAACTAATATCACTGCTACAGCAATCAGAATAAATGTCAACATAGGGATGTTTTTAATTAAAAGTCTTTTCGCAAATCTACAATTTTTTTTTAACCGTAAAAACCTAATAAGAGTAAAAATCATTTCTATATTTGAATAATTTTTAATTTGCCTAAACCTTTAATGACGCCATCCGAATTTTATTCCCTTATAAAACAGCAATTTCCGTTTAAACCAACGTTAAAACAGGACGTTGTATTGCAACAGCTATCGGAGTTTATTTTTAGTAAAAAAAACGATGCTTTATACGTGTTGAAGGGGTATGCGGGTACAGGAAAGACAACAATTGTAGGAACAATCGTAACCAATTTGTGGAAAGCAAAGAAAAGCGCCGTTTTAATGGCTCCAACAGGTAGGGCGGCCAAAGTTATTTCTAATTATTCAGGAAAAGAAGCATTTACCATACATAAAAAGATATATTTCCCAAAGAAAGACAGTGGTGGTGGGGTTAAATTCGTCTTGCAACCAAACAAACACAAAAACACGGTTTTTATAGTAGATGAAGCTTCAATGATACCAGATACTCCCGGAGAATCGAAATTCTTTGAAAATGGCTCGCTATTGGACGATTTAATACAGTATGTCTATTCTGGGCATCAGTGTAAATTACTTTTAATTGGAGACACGGCTCAGTTACCACCGGTTAAATTGGATATAAGCCCTGCTTTGAATAAGGATTCACTTGGCTTAAATTACAACAAAGAGGTTTCCGGAACGGAATTGGACGAAGTTGTAAGGCAAGCACAAGATTCAGGTATACTTGCCAATGCAACTGTACTTCGCGAAGCCTTGACATATAATATTTATGATAGTTTCAAATTCGATTTGGTCGACTTTAAGGATATTGTAAGGCTCATTGATGGTCATGATATTATGGATGCCATTACAGATGCTTATAGCGATTTAGGCAAAGAAGAAACTGCTATTATAGTAAGAAGTAACAAGCGTGCTAATTTGTACAATCAGCAAATACGAAATAGGATCTTGTTTAACGAGAGTGAGATTAGTGCTGGAGATTATTTAATGGTGGTTAAAAACAATTATTTTTGGATAAAACCAACTACAGAAGCTGGGTTTATTGCCAATGGTGACATTATTGAAGTTCTCGAGATTTTTAGTATTCAGGAACTTTACGGTTTTCGCTTTGCGGAAGTTAAAGTACGTATGGTAGATTATCCTAAAATGAGACCTTTTGAAACTGTTTTGCTGTTAGATACTATTGATGCTGAAACACCATCATTACCTTATGAAGATTCCAATAGGCTATATCAGGAAGTCATGAAAGACTTTGAGGACGAATCCAGTAAATATAAAAAGTTCTTAAAGGTAAAAGGTAATAAGCATTTTAATGCGCTTCAAGTAAAGTTTTCTTATGCCATTACCTGTCATAAATCGCAAGGGGGGCAATGGAATACTGTTTTTGTAGAACAGCCTTATCTGCCAAACGGTATCGATAAAGATTATTTAAGATGGTTGTACACAGCCGTAACCAGAGCTAAAGAAAAACTGTACCTTATCGGTTTTAAGGATGATTTTTTTGAAGACGTTTGATTTTAGTGTTCGGTATTCAGTGTTCAGTGTTTAGTTGACCTAATAAAGTCGTTTTTGTATCGGTTTCAATTTTAGCTTTTTGTTTTTATGCCTCGAATTTTGGAAAAGTAAGTCTATATGAAATTATACTATTTGGTGTGGTTTATAATTTACATTGTTTAAAATTTTAAGCCCTAGAAATGCAAAATCTAATAATAATTGTTCTATTTTTGGACAAGATTCTGACCTATTCATTATGAAAATAATTTCGATGATTCCTGCACGCTATAGTGCATCGCGATTTCCAGGAAAACTAATGCAAGACCTTGGGGGTAAAACGGTTATTTTGCGTACATATGAAGCCACAGTAGCAACTAATTTGTTTGATGATGTGTTTGTTGTTACAGATAGCTCGATTATTTATGATGAAATTGTAAATAACGGCGGAAAAGCTATGATGAGTAAAAAGGAACATGATTGTGGTAGTGATAGAATAGCTGAAGCCGTAGAGTTAATGGATGTGGATATTGTTATAAATGTTCAAGGAGATGAGCCATTTACAGATAAAGAATCGTTAGCTAAGCTAATTGACGTTTTTAAAGGTGATCATGAGAAAACTATTGATCTGGCGTCCTTAATGGTTCATATTACGGATTTGGATGAAATTAATAATCCGAATACAGTTAAGGTTATAGTAGATCAATCTAATTTTGCTCTTTATTTTTCCAGAAGTCCAATTCCTTTTCCAAGAGAAAAGAACGCTGGGGTAAAATACTATAAGCACAAAGGTGTTTATGCCTTTAGAAAGGACGCTATATTAGATTTTTACAAGTTGCCTATGCTGCCATTGGAGGCTTCAGAAAAGATTGAATGTATTCGTTATTTAGAATATGGAAAGCGAATAAAAATGGTAGAAACCGATGTTCAGGGGATTGAAATAGACACTCCTGAGGATTTAGAACGCGCTAAAAAAGTATGGAAATAAGCTGACTGAAATTAGTTTTTGCTAATTCATTAAAACAATATTGAAGTGACAGAAGAATACGGAAATATAAAAGTTATTGGCTTTGATGCAGATGACACACTTTGGGTAAACGAAACCTATTTTCGTGAAGCCGAAGAGACATTTGGGAGGTTATTGTCAGACTATGAAACTCCAAATAAGATAGATCAGGAATTGTTTAAAACGGAAATAGACAATTTACCCATATACGGTTATGGTGTTAAAGCATTTACGCTGTCTATGGTGCAATCTGCTTTAGAATTGTCTAACTACAATGTATCAAACAAAACCATTGAAGCTATACTTGGTATTGGTAAGGGTATGCTTGAAAAACCCGTAGAATTACTTGATGGGGTTGAAGAGGTTTTAAGCGTACTATCAAAAAAATACCGTTTAATACTAGCTACAAAAGGTGATTTGCTGGACCAAGAACGTAAACTGGAAAAGTCTGGTCTTACCAGTTATTTTCACCATATTGAAGTGTTAAGCGATAAAAAGGAAACGAATTATTCTAAATTGTTAAACCATTTAGACATTAAACCTTCTGAGTTTTTAATGATAGGAAATTCGTTAAAATCGGATGTGTTACCACTAGTTAACATAGGAGCTCATGCTGTTCATATTCCTTTTCATACTACTTGGGCACATGAACAGGTTACAGAAAAAGAAACTAACGGAAAGACTTACAAGACAGTAAGTAGTTTACGAGAGGTAATAAATTTATTAGACTAAGTTCATTGAAGATAATTGATTTAAATACCTGGAATAGAAAGCAGCATTATGAGCATTTTTGTGGATTAAAAGACCCTTATTTTGGAGTAACGATTCCGTTTAATGTGACTAAAGCCTATAAATTTTCGAAAGAAAACAATATAAGTTTTTTTGCAAAATATCTACATGATTGTATGGAAGCTATAAATACAATCGATAATTTTAGGTATCGAATAGAAAACGAAAGCATTGTAGATCATGATGTTATACATGCATCTGCTACAATAATGCGAAGTAATAAAACGTTTGGTTTTTCATTCATTGAGTATAGTAACGATTTGAATGTTTTTATAAAGAATATTGCTATGGAAAAAGAAAGAATTGAAAACACAATGGATTTATATCCGCCCCAAAATGGCTTAGACTGCATACATTGTTCAGCCATGCCTTGGCTTCATTTTACAGGACATAAAGAGCCCGTTTCCGGAATACTGGAATCTGTACCAAAAATTGCATTTGGCAAATTAAGTGAAGTTAATAATGAACTAATAATGAATGTAGCTGTTAATGTTAATCATGCCTTGGTAGATGGTTACCATGTTGGTTTATTTTCAGAAAAATTCCAAAACAACCTAGATCAGTAAAAATTTTAAAATAAATACTATTTTTACTTTTTGTAAAAGAAAACATACTAAATGAGTTATAAAAACTTTCCAATGGTGCCAAGAGTTATTTTTGGTAGAGGTAGTTTCAATCAGTTAAACGAAATTTTGGCCCCAAAACGTTTAAGCATCAATGCTCCATTTATTTATTTGGTAGATGATGTTTTTAAAAACAATTCTTGGTTAACTTCAAGAATACAGTTATCTTATGATGACAAACTTATTTTTGTTTCTTCAAAAGAAGAACCCAAAACATCTCAAGTAGATGCCTTGGTAGAAGAAATTATTTTATTAACAAAAGAACGCCCGTCTGGGGTTATAGGCATAGGAGGAGGAACGCTTTTAGATCTTGCTAAAGCAGTTTCTATAATGTTAACCAATAATGGAGAATCTAAAGATTACCAAGGTTGGGATTTAGTGAAAAACGAAGGTGTATACCATGTAGGTATTCCAACCATATCTGGTACAGGAGCAGAGGTTTCAAGAACAACCGTACTAACAGGACCAGATAGAAAACTAGGTATTAATTCGGACTTTACGCCGTTTGACCAAGTTATATTGGATTCTGAGCTAACAAAAGATGTTCCTACAGATCAGTGGTTTTATACAGGAATGGATTGCTATATCCATTGTGTAGAATCGTTAACAGGAACTTATTTAAATGCTTTTAGCCAAAGTTATGGCGACATGGCTTTAGAGCTTTGTAAAGAAGTGTTTTTAAACGGGGAACTTCCAGAGGTAGAGTCTCAGGAAAAACTAATGATGGCTTCTTGGCATGGTGGTATGAGTATTGTTTATTCGCAAGTGGGTGTTGCCCATGCTTTGAGTTATGGCTTATCGTATTTGTTGGGTACTAAGCATGGAATTGGAAACTGTATTGTTTTCGATCAATTAGAAGAGTTTTACCCAGAAGGCGTAAAGCTTTTTAAAGAAATGAAAGCCAAACACAATATTGAATTACCTAAAGGTATTTGTGCAGACTTAATTGATGAGCAATTTGATATTATGATCGATATTTCGTTAAGTTTAGAACCTCTTTGGGAAAATGCTCTTGGAAAAAATTGGGAAAAAACAATTACTAGGGAAAAATTAAGGGAACTTTATCAAAAAATGTAGTATGCGATGGCTGTCCAGATTTATCTATTTTAAATTATTAGGATGGAACGTTGTAGGTAATACTCATATCTCTAAAGACTTAGTTAAAAAAGCAATTATTATAACCGTACCACATACGAGTTGGCACGACTTTTATATTGGTATTTTGTTGCGTTCTGTATTAGGAATAAAAACAAATTATATTGGTAAAAAAGAGTTGTTTGTTTTTCCTATGGGTTGTTTTTTTAGAGAATTGGGAGGCATACCAATCGACAGACACACCAAAGAAAATAAAGTAGATATAATTGCCCGTTTATTTGAAGAAAAGGAAAAATTTAGGATGGCTATGGCGCCAGAAGGAACGCGCAAAAAAGTAAATGAATGGCGTACAGGGTTTTATTATATCGCTAAAAAAGCCAAAGTACCGATTATAATGATTACGCTCGATTTTGAAAATAAACAAAATAAAATTTCAGAACCGTTTTATCCAACCGATAGCATGGAATCCGATTTTAAGTTTATGCGTAATTATTTTAAGGGTGTAAAAGGCAAAATAGCGCATTATTCCTAGGGTTTAAAAATATGGCATGGAATTTGGATATTACTTAATATGTAGAAATGAAACATAAAGTAAACAATTAATTTGTACCTAAAAAGAAACATTTTTACTTAACAAAACTAAAAGCTCCCATATGATTTATATGGGAGCTTTTCGTATGGTTTAGTTTCAAATACACTATTCTTTTAACAACCCTGTATTATTTTATCTCTTTTAAAGCATTGTCTATGAGGGTTCTTAAATGTTGTTTATGCGCTCTAGAGGATATATTCCCAGTATTAGAAGCCAAGTTTCTAATATTTTTTAAATTATATAAAGCCATAGATTTAGCATTGTTTGTATATTTCCCACTTTGTTTCCCGGTAAGCATATTTATTAACATGTCTGTATATTCCAATTGTAAGTTTTGTCTAAAAGAGTTTATATTGGAATAAATATCAGCCTTGAAAATAGCGCCATTTAGATCATTCATAAAGGTTGATAATTTATATGTGTTTCCATATAATTCAGAATCTGTTATTCTTTGCAACGTATTGGGGTGTAATATGTGGCTTAGTACATTTTTTTGATATCCCAGTACTTGTTTGTGAATTTTAGGATCTTCTGGAGTTCTAAAATTATAACCTCTCCTTTGCATGGCCAAATAGTTGTATAAATCATTAGGAGCTTTAAAAGCATCGGGTGCGAACACATATTTACTTAAAGCAACCATAGCTCTTTTTTGATCGTTTAGACTTACTGGTGTGTACGGTTGTTTTTCACCTTCTTGTCCCGCCATGGCTCTATCTACATAAACACCACCAATAAATCTTGAGATTACATTGGCTGCATTAGCCTTTTGACTACTTAGAATGAGATAGGCTTGCCTTAATTCTTGATAAGACTGACCGGATTTGGTAAACTTATCTTTTATACCAAGCATCATCGCGTTAACGGTTTCAAATCGATCGATGGAATATCTAATTTGGTCGTTAGACATATCTCCAACCATAACCCTTGGATCAATAGCTTTTCCGGGCGATCGCATATCGTCGGCATCATTACCAAAAATAAGTTCTGGTTGGGTTGATTTATTTAATAATGTCGTTTTTTCTGCTTCAGTTTTAAAAGGAGTATATCCAAATTGAATCGCCCAAATATCATAAGGACCAACAGCTGTATCGTAATACTGCCCTTGTTTAGATCTGTCTCTAGTTACATTTATAGCAGCATAGTCCATTACAGAACCGGTTAAACATTTGCCCTTAATAAAATTGGGATCTGCTAATTGCTCTGGTGAGAATAGTTGACTGGCTTTCATATTATGGTTTAGTCCTAATGTATGCCCGACTTCGTGCATAATTAATGCTAACATAGCTTCTTTTTTCATACGTTTCATCTCCAGATCTGTAGCATTGGTAGCTTTTAAAACCGCATTTCCGAAAAGTGTATTTTCATGCATAACATGACCTAAAGAGCAATACATGTTATGATCTTCTTCAAGACTTGAATTTTCATAAGTTTCGTTAGCTGATGCTAGATGAAATAACTTATCGTACATCACCCTGTTGGTAAAATGCACATATTCCAACATAATATCAGCCCCTAGGATTTGTCCTGTTCTTGGGTTTACAAAACTGGGTCCATATCCGCCAAAAGGTGGTTTAGGCGATGAAGTCCAGCGTAATACATTATATCTTATGTCGCCAGCATCCCATTTGGCATCGTCTGGTTGAATTTTTACAACCATAGCATTTTTAAATCCAGCTTTTTCGAAAGCTACGTTCCATTTTAAAACACCATTTTTTATAGTTTCTCTCCATTCTAAAGGAGTTGTATTTTCTATCCACCACGTAATTGGTTCTACAGGTTCAGAAATGGAGGCATTAGGATCCTTCTTTTTTAAGTTCCAACGGTGTACTAGATCGCGGTATGGCGTAGCATCGGTAGAAGTTTGGTCATCAACTTGATTTGTAAAATAACCAACCCGAGGGTCATCTAACCTAATTTCATAATCGTTTTCTGGCATAGCTATTAAACTGTGATACACTTTAACACTTACGTTTCTGCCATCTGCCAAGGCATTAGAACCATTATTTAAAACAGAAGGAGAGGAGTAAACATATTCTACTTCCAAATCGGTATTGCTATCGTAGTTTCTAATAGCACTTATTTTAGTTTTTGTTTTGCTTAAAGAACCTAATTTAAAAGTATTTGGAGGCGTACCCGGCAATTTAGGTCGTTTAATTTGAGATAGTGTTTCTGCTAAAAAAAGGTTGTCGGCTTTTATAAGATAAAGCCCTTTTTTTTCATCGTGGCTTTCAATTTTTATACTAGCCATATTACCATTACTAATGTTGGCATCTTTAGATTTAGAAAGTGGACTTTCCGGATCAAAGTAAAATGAGGTGTTTTGGGTAATAAACTCGATTTTGTTAAAATACTTTTCAATTTTAAATACTTTGGAGCCTCTATAAATACCTTTTATGGCTCTTCCAGCCTCCATAACGCCATTGGCGATTTGACTGAAATAGATATATTCTTTGTTTATCTGATCTTCAGAAATAAGCATTTGTATTGTCCCCGTTATAGTGTCTTGATAAATGGTGAAGAGACCATCTATTTTTTTACTGGATTTAACCAGTTCGGTAATCGTTTTTTTCTTTGGTTTTTTCTTGTCAGGTTTGGCAGCAACTTCTATTTGATTTTTTTCTTTTCCTTTTTTTCTTTTTTGAGCCACTGCATTTTCCGATACGGTAAAAAGCATTAATGTTAGCACAAAACAAATGAGTTTTGTGGCTCTTAAATTTTTTAATGTCATCATGTTAAACGATTAGAGTTTAGGTTTTATTAATTTTTTGAATTAGTCGCGATAAAATTAAAGATAAAGAACTGGCTAATGTCTATATAAAATGTTAAAAGAGCTCTAAGGTTGCATATTTTAAGAAGTTTATTAAACAATATATCAGTATCTTTAACCACTTATGATAAAAGACACTAAGATTGCCATATTAATTGATGGGGACAATATACCTTCGAAGTACATTTCTGAAATGATGGAAGAAATAGCTAAATATGGTACACCAACCATAAAACGTATTTACGGAGATTGGACGAAACCACACTTATCTAAATGGAAAACTGTGTTGCTGGAAAATGCTGTAACGCCAGTTCAGCAATATGGTTATACTACAGGAAAGAATGCCACGGATTCTGCAATGATTATTGATGCCATGGATATTTTATATTCTGAAAAGGTTAATGGCTTTTGTTTGGTGTCTTCTGATAGCGATTTTACCAGATTGGCTACTCGGTTAAGGGAAGCTGGCATGCAAGTTTACGGTATGGGAGAGAAGAAAACCCCTAACCCGTTTATTGTGGCTTGCGATAAGTTTATTTATCTGGAAATTCTTAAAAAGGATACTGAAAAAGGGGATAAGGAAGGAAAATCTAAAAAGGCGAATTTATATAATATTACTCCTAAAGTAATTAGGCTTCTTAAAAACTCGGTATCGGATGCTGCTGGGGATGATGGCTGGGCTTTTCTTGGAGATGTTGGTTCTTTAATTTTAAAGAAACAACCTAATTTTGATTCGAGAAACTTTGGTTTTGATAAGTTAATGCCTCTTTTTAAATCATTAGATCATTTTGAAATGGAACAGCGTGATCAAAGCAGCGGACGGTTTAAATTAATTTATGTCCGGAATAAGTGACCTATTTCTAGTTTCTCTTCGAATATAATTTATACAAATCTAAAGTACTCAGTGGCCGTGCTGGATGACTAAATATTACGTCTAAAAAACAGAAAACCCCACGATGTTGCTTTGAGGCAAACATTTCGTAGGGCTTTCCAAACTAACCAACCAAAATTGTTATGATCGTCTTCTGCTAGTCGATCGCATATTGTTATTCCCAGATCTACTTCTGTTTTGTGTCGCTCTTGGTCTACTATTTTGCGAAGATCTGTTAACGCTTCTTTGTTGCGTTGCTCTGGATCTTTGGGTTGTAGTACGCGTTACTTGTTTCGTATTTCTGGTACTCGTATTATTTCTATTGTATGAACGTTTGTTTTGTTGTACTCTTGGTTTTGTCGTAACCACACTTTTACGTGTTACGGTTCTAGAATTATAAGTTCTAGGCTTTACTGACCTGTTAGTAGCAACTCCAGTTCTTTTGTTACTATTTCTTTGCACATAATTTCTGGTGTTACCTGAATTTGTGTTTCGTCTAACCGTAGTACTTCTTTTAGTTACGGTATTACCTCTTGAATTTCTGTTAACAGTTGTAGAATTATTACGTCTTGTTACACTTCTATTTGGGCTTGAATAATCTCTTCTGGAATCTCTATTTACAGTACTATTACGTCTTGTAGCATTTCTATTTGAATCTGAATAGTTTCTTCCCGAATTTCTGTTAATAGCACTGCTACGTCTAGTATTGTTGTTTTGAGCAACACTTCGTCTGTAATTTGCATTTCTGTTTACTCGTGTTACATTTCTCTTGCTTCTGTTTACTGTAGCATAACCTCTGTGTCTACTTATAGTATTACCTCTTCTAGTGGCAATAGATGTTCTAGGTCTGTAATTGTTATAAAACGGTCTATTGTAAGTATAACGTACAGGTCTATAATATTGTCTGTAGGGTCTGTTATAAACCACACAGTAGTCATAAGCAGGAACACTGTAATATCTGTGCCATGGTCTGAAAACATAATTTCTGTTGTATACATTTATAAAACCAGTACAGTGTGAAAAACGATTGTAACGGTTGTAGTGTACATATAAACCACCTACACGGGTTACATAACCGTAGTTATTATAGTTTATCCTTACGTTTCCTACGCGACTAATACGTCCGTAGTAATCGTAATATATAGGAGTGTTTTCTATTTGAATAATAGCGCCATATTCATCGTATTGTACGTAGGCGTTATAATCGTACCCAGAGTTAAAACTAAAATTAACGTTTGGAGTTCCTATGGAAACATTTACGTTAGAACCGCAGTAACGTTGTATATTAAAATCGAATTGTCCATCTCGAAATACGGAGAATTCTATACCGTCTTCAACAAATATGAAAGAGTTTCCATAACCTCTGGTATAAATAGATGTAGAATTGGTGTCAGCGTTGGTTGTGGTTGCATTAACAGTAAACCCTGTAAGAGCTAAACCTGCTAATAAGAATATAAACTTTTTCATAACAATTTGTTTTAATGGATGAATATGTTTGGTTAATTACAAACAGCGTGCCAAAAAACGGGTGGTTGGTTTAAGTGTCTGTTATTCAGTAAATAAGTGTTGATAAGTTTTTTTTAACTAGAATAGCTTCTGTTGGTATTGTGGGAAAAATTATCGAAATTCGTTTATGACTAGGATATAAAACATCAAAACGCTTTTATATCACTTTGTTAAGTTTATTTAAAATAGGATACTATGAAAGTTCTCCTTACTGGAGCTACAGGATATATAGGAAAAAGACTGTTACCGGTTTTATTGGAGATGGGGTGTTATGTTGTTTGTGGTGTGCGAGATAAAAACAAGTTTTACCTGGAAAATGCCTTTCAAGGTAAACTTGAAGTTATTGAAATAGACTTAACCAAACGAGAATCTCTTGATAACATTCCGAGAGATATAGATTTTGCCTATTATTTAGTCCATTCTATGTCGGCCTCGAAAAACTACAGTGTGTTAGAAAAGGAATCCGCAATTAATTTTAGGGAAGCTCTGGGGAAAACGAATGCCAATCAAGTTATCTATTTGAGTGGCATTGTAAACTCACAAACATTATCGAAGCATCTTAATTCCAGAAAAAATGTTGAAATAGAACTAGGTAAGGGAAAATATGCTCTAACCTGCGTTCGGGCTGGTATTATTATTGGTTCGGGGAGTGCTTCTTTCGAAATTATACGCGATTTGGTAGAGAAATTACCCATTATGATCGCTCCAAAATGGTTAAAGACCAAGTGCCAACCCATTGGAATCTCAGATGTTATTAAAATCTTAACGGGTGTAATTGATAACGAAAAAGTGTTTGATAAAAGCTATGATATTGCCAGTGGAGATGTTCTTACGTATAAAGATATGTTATTAGATTTTGCCTCGGTTCGGGGATTAAAACGATATATCTGGACAGTACCGGTAATGACCCCAAGACTATCATCGTATTGGTTATATTTTGTAACATCTACATCTTATAAACTTGCAGTTTCGTTAGTCGACAGCATGAAGGTTGAAGTTATAGCTAACAATGATGATATCAATAAGATCTTAAATATTCAACCATTGGCCTATACGGATTGCATTAGGCAGGCCTTTAAGAAAATAGAGCAAAATGAGATTGTTTCTAGCTGGAAAGATTCAACCATAAGTGGTAGGATAGATTTTAAAATATCCGATTACATCAAGGTTCCAGTATTTGGATGCTTTAAAGATGTTCGTAAAAGGCAAGTTTTAGATACGATATCTTGTATTGATAAAATATGGCAGATTGGAGGAAAAACAGGTTGGTATTATGCCAATTGGCTTTGGGAACTTAGAGGGTTTATCGATAAGCTTTTTGGTGGTGTTGGCTTGAGAAGAGGGAGAACGAACATAAACCATATTCATGCTGGTGATACACTAGATTTCTGGCGGGTTTTATATGCCAATAAAACCGAAAAACGTTTATTGCTATTTGCCGAAATGAAATTGCCGGGAGAAGCTTGGCTTGATTTTCAAATACTGGATAATGAGCTTATTCAAACCGCTACGTTTAGACCCAAAGGGTTATTAGGAAGATTATATTGGTATGCGGTATTTCCTTTGCATGGATTGATCTTTAATGGATTGATACGGCAATTGACCAAGTATGATAAAGTGTAAGCAATATTGGGATTTTCTTTAAGTTGTTGTTAATCAGTAAATAAGTATTTCAGGTTTTTTGTTAGAGGACTTGTTTTTGTTGTATTCTCGAAATTCTGATGAATATGCTAAAACAGAAAATATTTACATATTAAATGAGCAAAAAACTCGAAGCTACAAACTTCGAGTTTTTTAATCTTAAATTATTTTCTAAAAGCATTAACTATTTCTTCGATGCTTTTTGGTTTTGCCATTTTGTTTATAATAGTAGTAATTATCGTCGTCTTCATAGATGTCATCATCGTCCCAATCGTTGTCGTGGTCATCACGATCATCATGATCTCTATTTCTATGCGAATGATCTATGGTGCAGGATTGTACACCACAAAAATTACAGTAATTACTAGAATGTTTTACGCGTCCACGAGTGTTAATAATCTGTCCCCAATGGTTATAATGTACTCGTAATCCACCAACTTGGTTAAGTCTACCATGTCGTCTGTAATTGTAATTCATGTAGACTGATCCTACACGTTTAATTTTCCCGTACCTATCGTAATTTAAATATACATTACCAATACGTCTAACTTTGCCGTCTCTGTCGTGTATAATAGAAACCCCATTATTATAGCGATATGCATTATATCTGTATCTTTTGTGCTTTGTACCATAGGTAGCATTTACAGAACCTCTTCTGGAATTTCTTTTGTAGAAATACGTATCGTTATAACATGCATTATTGGCATTTGTGTTAAAATCGAAACTTCCATCTGGAAAAATTAAAAACTCAATACCGCGCTCTAAAAATTTAATTGGTTGTGCGTAGCGGTAACGTTTAGTAATGTCTAAATTGTTTTCTAATTTTTGGTGATTTAGTTCTGTTGCTGATACAGTTGTTAATCCTATTAACAAACCTGCAAATAATAGTAATAATCTTCTCATAATTATAGGATTAATTATTATGCCTACTCTTTAGCTTTTCGGCTTACGCTATGAGGTTTGGTGGTTCTTATACTAGCAATACATGCTATTAATGGAATTCGCCGTAAGTATGAATGGATTTCATGATCTCTTCATAGAATAAAACAGCAGCTACCAGGTTTCCAGTATCAGAATACGGTAAAATAACATTTTGAAATTCGATGGTGTTTTTTACGTAATTCTCGGTGTTTTCAATTTGATTATCCAGCGCTTTTCTATTTTCGTTGCTATTTGGGATACCTAGAGTAGACATCGTAATGCCAGGCTTAGTAGCAAAGGCTATATACGGTAAAATGTTGGTTAAAACTTCAATTCTTTCGGTATACAATTGCAATAACTGGCCTTTTTGCATTCGGTTTAGTTCTTCGCTATCGTGATATTTTTTTATGCCTATATTTTTACTTATAATACTTTTTGGGGCATTCTTTTTTTGAGCAAAACTTGATGCTGCAATTAAAAAAAAGCAAACACTTAATAGGGTAATTTTTATTTTCATGATTATGGGATTAAATTTTGCCTACTCTTTAGCTTTTCGGCTTACTCTGTTTGTTTATTGCCTTTCAATTTGCGTGCCAAAAATGTAAGTAATTGTTTTACAGTGTTTTGTGCGTCTTTAGTGTTTTTTGGTTTGAAAAACAAGTCTTACAAAATGAATTAATGATCATATTTATTGTATAGTGTGTTGACTCAATCGTACCTCATTGGATATATTAAAGGAGTTTGTTTTTTCAATGCTATATATCATATAGTATGATAAAAACTTCTATTTTTATAAAAAATCAATCATTTTAATGAAAACGGAGTTGGAAACCTGTAAAAATTGTGAAAATCAATTCGAAGAATCATTTAAATTTTGTCCACATTGTGGACAACAGGCTAAAGATGATCTCACAGTACGAGTGTTGTTTTACAATACGATAAGCAATTACTTCTCCTTCGATGCCCGTTTTTTTAAAAGTTTTTTGCCTTTACTGTTTAAACCAGGTTATTTAGCAAAAACGTTTGTTGAAGGCAGGCGGTTAATGTATTTACACCCCGCTCAGCTTTATTTGTTTATTTCGGTGGTTTTTTTCTTTTTACTTTCGGCTACTGTTGTTAGAAAGCAGGTACAAAACTTAGATGAGGGATTGAAGAAAACTTTTAAAACATCTTTGGTTTCAGATAGTCTCCGACTGGAAAATATAAAAGAGATAGATTCCATTAAGTTCGATAGTATTTTACTGCCTATCTCTAATAATAAGATTTTTGGAGTAGACAAGGAAGAAATAAAAGTTCTCGACTCTGTAATAAAGGCTGAAGCTAGTACAAGTAAAAACTCTGGATCGTCATTTCTAATGAATAAAAACAAAATAGATTCTTTATTAGCTACTGACTCATCAGATAAGGAGATTTATAAAGCTATGGGAATGAGTGATGATGCTAATTATATTACCAAAAAGTTTTATATTCAGGTGCTTAAGTTTTATAAACAGCGTAATGGCGGACAAATTTTGCAGGCTATTTACGATACAATCCCTATTTCGTTGTTCGTTTTACTGCCTATTTTTGCGCTTATATTAAAATTATTGTTTTATAATCGAGGGCGTTACGCCCACCATTTGGTTTTTAGCTTTTACTTCTTTTCGTTCCTGTTTACTGTATTTAGTTTGATTTTAATTGTCAATAACTTTATAAAAGTGTCCAACGGGATAGATTTTCTACTTGTGGTTTCTACTTTTTTCTATTTATTGGTTGCTATTAAACGATTCTATAATCAGGGATGGTTTTCAAGTTTTATAAAAGCCAGTATTTCAAGCTTTGTTTACTTGATGTTTGTTGTTCCCATCGCTATTATAATAGTTGGTTTAATCGGTTTCTTGTTTTATTAGTCCACGCTTGCTGTGTGACAAGAAAACTCGATTTTTAAAATCCCGCTTTTTAACGGGGTCTTTATATATAGCATTTTGTAAGCTATAAATAATTAAAAGGTGCCCGAAAATCGAGCACCTTTTTGCCATGATAGGAGGGGTGGAAAAAATCATTTAACTAATTACTAAAACAGAAAATCTCTCTCATATCAGGGTTTATAAGTAGGTTTTTTAAAAAGTTTATATATAAGAGCTAACTAGCGAAACGGTTATAGTTATTAGTGCTACTATTAAGCTCTTTACGTTCATTTTATTCACTATTCAATATGCAACAGAAAATTTAATTCTAACGGATAAATACTTATGCTAAAGGGATTTTATGTAAGGTATTACCTATATTTTATATTGAGCAAGATAAAGGAGCTGTTTATAAAACGCGTAAATACTATTCAGATTGGTGTTGGCTATCAGTTTTGATTTAAGCCTAGTTTGATATATTAACACGTTAACGACGTAAATTAAAACAGGTAAATGATGTTTATGTTGTTGATAAATAGTGCTTTGTCATGTCGACACCTGCCTGCCTGCAGGCAGGGAACGAAGTATGAGTGACGAGACATCTCATAAAATTGAGATTCCCTGTCTGCCGACAGGCAGGCTCCTCGTTCCTCGGAATGACAAAACATTATTTTTAGATCTTTTTTAAAGAATACCAACTCATTAAAGTTTATCCTTTAAATATTTTCCGGTTTCTGAGGCTTTTACCTTTATAATATCTTCTGGGGTTCCCATGGCTACTAGATTCCCGCCATGTTCTCCGCCTTTAGGACCTAAATCTATAATAAAATCGGCACATTTAATAAGTTCCAGATTGTGTTCTACAACTATAATGGAATGCCCGTTTTCTATAAGTGCAGTGAAAGATTTTAATAATTTTTGAATATCATGAAAATGCAGACCTGTAGTAGGTTCATCAAAAATAAAAAGCATCTTTTCTTTATTGCTGCCTTTGCCTAAAAAGGAGGCTAGTTTTATTCGCTGCGCCTCACCACCAGAAAGGGTAGAAGAACTTTGCCCTAAAGTTACATAACCTAAACCAACATCTTGTAATGGCTGGAGTTTGTTCTTTATTTTTGTTTGTTTATGAGTATCAAAAAATGCGATAGCATCATCAATAGTTAAGTTTAAAATGTCATCGATGCTTTTATCGCCAAATGTAACCTCAAGCACTTCTTTTTTAAAGCGTTTCCCTTTACAAGTTTCACACTCTAAATGCACGTCGGCCATAAACTGCATTTCAATAGTTACTTCGCCTTCACCTTTACATGTTTCGCAACGTCCACCATCAACATTAAAAGAAAAATGTTTTGCTTGATAATTCCTTATAGCACTTAATTTCTGTTTCGAAAATAAGGCTCTAATGTCGTCATAAGCTTTTATATAGGTAACCGGATTAGAGCGTGAAGAACGCCCTATAGGGTTTTGATCTACAAATTCAATATTCTTAATGTTACTAAAATTACCTTCCAGACTGCTAAATTGTCCAGCTTTATCTCCGAAATCGGTTAGTTTTTTCTGTAAGGCAGGATATAGTATTTTTTTAATCAAGGTACTTTTTCCGCTGCCAGACACACCTGTAACAACAGTGAGCATACCTAAAGGGAAGCTAACATCGATGTTTTTTAAATTGTTTTCTCGTGCGCCTTTAATGTCTACGTGGTATTTTGATGTTCTACGTGTTTTAGGCACTTCAATTTTAAGGGATTCATTTAAATATTGAGCCGTTAGCGAATTTGATGCCAGAATATCTGCATAAGAACCGTTTGCAACTACATGACCTCCAAAAGTTCCTGCTTCAGGACCAATATCCAGAATATTATCGGCAGCTATCATGATATCTTCATCGTGTTCTACTACAATAACAGTATTGCCTAAATCGCGTAACGATTTCAATACGGTAATTAAGCGTTCGGTATCTTTAGGGTGAAGGCCAATACTGGGTTCATCTAGAATATACATGGAGCCCACTAAGCTGCTCCCCAAAGAGGTTGCGAGGTTAATTCGCTGACTTTCTCCTCCAGACAAGGTATTGGATTTTCTATTTAATGTTAAGTAATCCAGCCCCACATTGGCAAGAAACGAAAGTCTGTTATTTATTTCTTTTAAAAGCCTGTTGGCAATTTTTGTGTCGTGATCACTTAACTCCAGTTGCTTAAAAAAACTTGTTAGCCTATCTAAAGGCATTTCAACCAAATCGGTAATAGTAGCGCCACCAACCTTTATATAGTTAGCTTCATTGCGTAAGCGTTTACCTTGACAATCTTTACATTTTGTCTTTCCCCGATAACGGGACAGCATAACCCGATTTTGGATTTTGTATGCTTTTGATTCTAGTTCAGCAAAAAAAGAATTTAACCCTTCAAAATACTCATTTCCATCCCAAACAAGCTGCTTTTGCGAATCGTTTAGCTCGAAATATGGTTTGTGAATTGGGAAATCGAATTTATGGGAATTGTTTACTAATTGATCCCTGTACCAACTCATACTATCACCACGCCATGGGAAAATGGCATTTTCGTAAATGGAAAGTCCCGTATTTGGAATAACCAGATCGTCATCAATACCAATAATATCACCATAGCCCTCACATTTAGGGCATGCACCATAAGGGTTATTAAAGCTGAATAAATGCACGTTAGGTTCTAAAAAAACCATGCCGTCTAATTCAAACTTGTTGCTAAATACCCGTTGTTTATTATCGCTTAATGTTTCAATAATGCAGGTTCCCTTTCCTTCAAAGAAAGCTGTTTGGATAGCATCTGCCAGTCGATTAAGAAAATCTTCTTCGTCCTTGGTTATAATTCTATCAACTACTAATTGGATGTCTTCAGAGCTTGGTGTTTCTTCTATTTCATCAATGCGAACAACAGAATCATTTATTTTAATCCTGGCATATCCTTGTTGGTTAAGCGCTTTGAGCTTATCATCCATACTACGACCTTCCTCCAAATGAATAGGAGCGAGTAGGAGTAGTTTTTCTCTTTCTGGGAATGTTTTTATATAATTTAAAACATCTGTAACGGTATCCTTTTTTACTTCACTGCCAGAAACAGGCGAGTAGGTCTTGCCAATTCTGGCAAACAATAGTTTTAAATAATCGTAAATCTCTGTAGTTGTTCCAACAGTAGATCGCGGATTGGTAGAATTAACCTTTTGCTCTATGGCTATAGCTGGTGCAATTCCTTTTATATAATCTACCTTAGGTTTGTTTAATCTGCCTAAAAATTGACGGGCATAACTCGATAAGCTCTCAACATAGCGTCTTTGTCCTTCTGCATATAATGTATCGAAGGCTAAACTCGATTTTCCAGACCCCGATAACCCCGTAATAACCACTAACTTATTTCTAGGTAGCACTACGTCGATGTTTTTAAGGTTATGCAATTTAGCACCTTTAATGATAATATTTTCTTTAGGACTCACTTCGGCGATGTTAGTAATCATAGGCTTTTTAAAGGAATAATTCTACAAAGATACTATAAGTATTTCAGCCTAAAAAATGCATCTTATTATAATTAATTATCAAAAAACATCTCATTTTTTTGTTTTTTAGGAATGAATGTTATTATATTTGAATTCGTATAATTGTTAAATTAATAACTCTCGCCTATAGCAAAATATTACTTTTAAACATGTAACCCCAAACAAAGGAGTCCTCTTTTTGAGGCATTAAAAGTAATTATTATGCAATACGATATTATTTCAGATGCTAACTTGGTTAGCAATTATATTAAAGGAGACGAAAGTGCTTTAGAAATTCTTATCCATAAGCACAAACAAAAGATCTATAGTTTTATTTATTCTAAAGTTTACGATAAGGATGTCGCTGAAGATATTTTTCAGGATACTTTTATAAAAGTAATACGTACGCTAAAACGCGGTGCCTATAACGAAGAAGGTAAATTTTTACCATGGGTAATGCGTATTTCACATAATTTGGTTATAGATTTTTTTAGAAAGAATAAGAGAATGCCAAAGTTTGATAACGCTGGAGAATTTAGTATTTTTTCTGTGCTTAGCGACACAAGCTTAAATGCAGAAAGAAGTATTATAAAAGAACAGGTTGAAACTGATGTGAGACGTCTGGTAGACGAACTTCCCGAAGACCAGAAAGAAGTATTGTTAATGCGTATTTATAACGATATGAGCTTTAAGGAAATATCGGATAGAACAGGCGTTAGTATTAATACCGCTCTTGGTAGAATGCGCTATGCTTTGATTAATTTAAGAAAGATTATAGAAAAGCATAATATCGTTTTAACAAATTGATTACACAATAAAGTGATTTTTGTTGCGTTAATGGTTTATATTAATTCTTAAATTGTTAGCATGGCAAAATTTTACTCTGAAAATTCCATTAAAAATTTGAACGATCAAGAACCGAAAGAGGAAACGGTTAAATTTCTTCTAAATTACTCTAAGGCTTTAAGTGTTATAAATTGTAATAAATTGAAGTTTGAAGCGCTTCTAAACTAAGTTTTCAAAAAGTCCTAATATGTGGTATGTTAGGACTTTTTTAATTTCTTGTACTCATTTACAACCGATTGTCTTCCAATTGTTTTAGTAATAATGTCTTTGTCCAGATCCCAACCTCTGGCTGGTGAGTATTCTCTACCATACCAAATAATTTGAAGGTGCAAGTCGTTCCAAAGTTCTTTTGGAAACAGTCTTTTTGCATCTTTTTCTGTTTGCACAACATTTTTACCGTTACTTAAATTCCATCGATACATAAGTCTGTGTATGTGAGTATCTACAGGAAAAGCCGGAATACCGAAAGCTTGAGACATAACTACACTTGCAGTTTTGTGTCCTACAGCCGGTAGTGCTTCCAGGGCTTCAAAACTTTGTGGCACTTCGCCGTTATGTTTTTCTATTAGTATTTCCGATAAGCCATGTATGCCTTTACTTTTCATTGGGGACAAGCCTACTGGTTTTATAATGTCTCTAATTTCTTCTACAGAAAGTTTCACCATATCGTAAGGGTTGTCAGCTTTTTCAAAGAGTAATGGTGTTATTTTGTTTACTCTAACATCGGTACTCTGTGCAGACATTAATACGGCTATTAGTAAGGTGTATGGGTCTTTATGATCTAGAGGGATTGGTATTTCTGGATAAAATTCATTTAAAGTTTTAATTACGAAATCTACCTTTTTTTCCTTAGTCATAAGTTGTATTTTTGCTCGAAAACAAAGTTAATACTATGAATACATTAAAACAAGGTGATACCGTTCCTAATTTTTCAACAACTGATGAACAAGGGAATACGGTGACCTTAAACGATTATAAAGGAAAAAAGCTTGTTGTATTTTTTTATCCAAAGGCTAATACGCCAGGTTGTACATTAGAGGCTTGTAATTTAAGGGACAACTATGAAGCCTTAAAAGAAGAAGGTTATGAGTTGTTGGGTGTTAGTGCGGATTCTGAAAGAAAACAATCGAATTTTAAGAAGAAATTCGACTTTCCGTTTCCTTTATTGGCAGATGTGGATAAAACGGTTATTGACGCATTTGGAGTATGGGGACCGAAAAAGTTTATGGGTAGAGAATTTGACGGCATCCATAGAAAGACCTTTATAATTAATGAGGAAGGTATTGTTGAGCGTGTTATTGATAAGGTTAAGACTAAAGATCATGCGGCTCAAATATTAGAAAAACAGAACGAGGCTGTATAAAGAGTGTCATTCAGAACGACTTCTACTGAACGTAGTCGAAGCAAGTGAAAAATCTTTAATATCCTAATAAACATTTAGCGTTTAAGAGATTCTTCACTTCGTTCTGAATGACAGACACTTTAAAAACTTTGTAATATACCTTTTATTATTTTCGTTTATTTAAGGTAAGTGGTTTTCTGGTGTATCCAAACAAACGGTAATCCTTAATTAAATCTGCTGTTCCTTCTGGTACCATAGCTTCCCAGCCTAAATCACCTTCAGAAATCATCTGCAAGATTTCACGAGAAAAGATATTCATGATACTAGTATCGTAATCTTCAATATCAATTACTTTTCCGTTGTATTTAAAGAATTTGTATAGTTCTTTCATACGTGGGTAAACTTTTAAGTTTTCGCTCGTAATCAACTCGCCCGATTCCGGATCTAACATTGGGTACAAGTAAACCTTTAGATCTTTGAAGAATAATTTACCAAAGGCTTCAAGAATACCACCACTTATATGGCGGTAGTATTTCTCGTCAAAAATATCAACCAAATTGCTAACTCCCATAGCTAGTCCCATTCTGGCTTTTGTATAGTTTGAGAAATATTCAACAACTTTATAGTACTCCTGGAAATTGGAAATCATTACCGATTGTCCTAACGAGCATAGCAAATCTGCTCTATCGATGAAATCTTGCTCATCAATTTCTCCCTCGGCTCTTAAATTCGATAATGTAATTTCAAAAACAACTACGGTCTTATCTGGATTTACTTTACTTTCTTTGGTAAACATTTCGTATGACTTCTCATACATTGCCATATTTACTTTGGTAACTGGTCTGAAACTACCACGTAATGCTAATATGTTTTTTTTGTAGAAAACTCTTGCTGGAAGTACGTTTGTACCGTCCGGACCAAAAACTACCGCATCTGTCATACCATTTTTAACGAGCTGTAAACTCATTAATCGGTTGTCGACATTGGCAAAAGCTGGTCCTGAAAAATTAATCGTATCAATTTCTAACTGATCTTTATCTAAATGATCGTATAAATAACGTAGTAATTTTTTAGGTTCGTTATATTTATAAAATGCACCATATATAAGGTTAGTCCCTAATACACCAAGAGTTTCTTGTTGTAAACGTGCATCGGTTTCCTTAAACCTAAGGTGTAAAATAATTTCGTTATAACCGCCAGTGGGTTCAACTTGATATTTAATACCAACCCATCCGTGTCCTTTAAATTGCTTAGCAAAATCTATTGTAGCGACGGTATTGGCGTAAGTGAAGAATATTTTATTTGGATGTTTTTCTCGTGTCAACCTAGTTTCCATGAGTTCCATCTCATGGGTAAGCATTTTTCTTAATCGCGCTTCTGTTACATATCTACCATCTTCTTCAGCACCATAAACGGCATCACTAAAATCTTTGTCGTATGCAGACATTGCTTTTGCAATGGTTCCAGAAGCTCCCCCAGCTCTGAAAAAATGACGACAGGTTTCCTGACCTGCTCCAATTTCAGCAAATGTTCCGTAAATATTTTCGTTTAAGTTTATACGGAGCGCTTTAGATTTCAACGACGGAATGTCATCAAATTCTTTATCCCCTTTTATGGTTATTTCCATTATTTTTACTGGTTGTTTGTCCGTTTACAAAGGTATTAAATATGTATAGTAAACAAAAAAATAACGCTATTTTTGTGCAAAACTTAACGTCGTTGAAAATAACATTTTTAGGAACAGGGACATCGCAAGGCATTCCAATTATAGGAAGTACACATCCCGTTTGTTTAAGTGCAAACCCGAAAGATAAACGTTTACGTGTTTCTGTTTTGGTAGCGTGGGACGATTATAAATATGTTATAGATTGTGGACCGGATTTTAGATATCAAATGCTAAGAGCCGAATGCGATAGCATCGATGGTATTGTGTTTACGCATGAGCACGCCGACCACATTATGGGGCTAGATGATATTAGACCATTTTATTTTAGACAGGGTGATATTTCTATTTATGCCCATAAACGTGTATTGAAATCTTTGCGTAAAAAGTTTGATTATATTTTTACAACAAAGAATAAATACCCGGGAGCGCCGTCTGTTGTTACAAACAGGGTGAAAAAAAATACATCATTTAAACTAAAGAATTTAGCAGTGGTGCCTATAAATGGTTTCCATGATGCATTACAGGTTTTTGGCTATCGATTTCATGATTTTGCCTACTTAACAGATATGAAAACTGTTCCAGACGAGGAGATAGAAAAGTTAAAAGGGGTAAAAGTTTTGGTTGTTAATGCTTTAAGAATAGATCCCCATCGTTCGCATTTTAATTTGGAGGAAGCGTTACAATTTATAGATAAGGTTAAACCGGAAACGGCCTACTTAACTCATATTAGTCACTTGCTTGGTTTTCATGAGGAAGTAGAAAAAACATTGCCGAGAAATGTTTTTTTAGCGTATGATGGTTTAGAAGTAATAATTTAAATTAAAGTTATATGAAACAAAGAATTTTTATGTATTTGTTCGTTTTTGCGGCATTATTGGTATTATTTCAATATGTAAACTCAAAACGGGTATTCGAAGACATTAATAACAAATTGTCGGTTCAAAAAGAAGCACTGGAAAAATATAAAGATTCGATAGAAGTTTTACAAAATGATATTTTAGAAGTTTCGCATTTTAATTTAGATAGAAACGAAGAGGCTATTAGTTATTTTGAATCTGATGGTTATAAGGTGTCTGAATTAATTCCTTTTATAAAGGACGAGCTTTATAAATTAAATGAAGTTAAAGGAGAGCATCCTATTATACCTTATGCATCCAGCGATGGTAGAAAAATGTTGCTCAATACGATAAAAATGCTGAACCATAAATGGATTGTTGCAGATTTCTCTGATGGCGAATTTTGGGGAGAGCTATTTTTAACTTATGAAATAACGGAAGACAAGCAGCTTAAATTCAATTTAATTGAATCGTTTTTATATCCTGTTTATTAGTGAAACTCTGTTTTGAAAAACCCGATTTTATATCGGGGAAATTCAAAATAGTTAGTTGAACTAATCCCGCTTAAAAGCGGGGTCTCATTTTAATAGTTGTCCAAGAATTATTTTTAGAATGCTAGGATAAATCTTGAGATTTTAGTGCTTATTTAATTTTATAAGCAACGCCTTTTTGTTTTTTCGTTTCTCCTACGTAAGAGTATTCGAAAGTATAAGAAGAATCTGTTGTCGTTAAAATTTTTAGATGAATATCCTTTTGCTCTGCCATGTTTTTAGGATTGATGGTTTTAAAGATGACCTCACAGTTGTTTATCCATCGTAATTTCGTAGAGTCTATCTTGTTATTGTATGTTTCGACCTGTAGGTCTTCTGTTCGTTTGAATTTAGATTCGAACAACTGATCGTTTATAACGACTTCACTATAAAATTCACCTGTTTTATAATCTTTACAATTGCGTGCAGTTTCATAGCAACTAACGAAGCTTAATAATAGGACTAGGAGTATAAATCTCATGCTAAAAATTTAAACGCAAATTTAGTAAAGAATAAAACTAATTCTGATAATTTTTAAAACTTCCGTCGGAATAAAAAATAACGATACGTTCAATTTCCTTTTTTCCGTTTTCTTTAGGAGTAGGTATTGGTGTTTCAATTTTTAATGCTTCGTTTGTAGAAAAAAGATCGGTTTCTTTTTTTATTGCTTCAGATTTACTTTTTGAAGGAAATTCTCCTTTACCATTAAATAGCCAATATAAATCTACATTAGGATAGGCGGTAAGTATTTTTAAAATAAAATCTAAACTGGGTTTATTTCTACCAGATAGAATATGAGAAATACTAGAACGCTGTACGCCAATTTTTTCGGCAAAGGAAGAAGCAGATTCACCATAGTAACTCATTATTTCTTGCAGCCTGTTTACAAAACCATCCATGTTTACCATTGTGAACAAATTTAGATTAGAGATTTACAAATGTAATAATATAGCCTCGAAAAAAAGAATAATAATGCGTAAATAATCTAATATTTTTAACCTTTAACTTTAAATAACAATAGTTAAATAACTAATTTAAAGTATTTTAAATACAATTTTTAAACTACCTATGTTTTTAGTAAACATTTGTAATTTAATTACTAAACAACTGTGTAATGTTGTAAACAATATCGCTTTTTTAATTGTTTACATTTGTGAATTGGTAAATGTTTACATTTGTAGCATAAAAGAACAGTATGCAATTAGAAGAAATAAAATCCTTGTTTTTAAAGCACAAGGAAACCAACTTATACCACCGTTATATTACCAATAAACATATAGAACCTCTTTTAAACAACTTAGGTGACTCTGTTGAAGTAAAGACCGTAGGTGAATCTGTCTTAAACAACCCGATTTACGCGTTAAAAATTGGTGAGGGCCATAAAAGGGTTTTAATGTGGTCGCAGATGCATGGTAACGAATCAACTACTACTAAGGCGCTTTTCGATCTGTTAAACACCTTTCTTGGAAGCAGTGACTTAGAGCACGTTTTAAAAGCCTGTACGTTATATATCATGCCTATTCTTAATCCGGATGGAGCGCAAGCTTATACACGTATAAACGCCAATGAAGTGGATTTAAACAGGGATGCTCAAAACTTAACCCAGCCTGAGAGCAAGGTGCTTAGAGCAGCCTTTGAATTGTTTAAACCTCATTTTTGCTATAACCTACACGGGCAACGCACTATTTTTGGAGCTGGACAAGCTAATAAATCTGCAACGGTATCATTTTTAGCACCCGCACAAGACGAACCTTGTACTATAACACCCAATAGAAAGGTTGCTATGGAGATAATAGCGGTTATGAACGATGCGTTACAAAACGTTATACCGGGTCAAGTAGGGGTGTATGACGATTCGTTTAACTTAAATTGCGTAGGGGATACGTTTCAAGCCGAAAACGTGCCTACCATTCTATTTGAAGCCGGTCATTACGAGAATGATTACGAACGGGAGGTAACCCGTGAGCTTATTTATATATCTTATGTTACATCATTACATTATATTGCTAATCATGATGTAACTGGCGATAAATATGAAGCATATTTGAAAATTCCAGAAAACCAAAAGTGTTTTTATGATGTTATTATACGAAATGCTAAAGTACCGGGGTATTTAAACAAAAAAATTAACGATATAGCTATTCAATTTCAGGAAAGACTAGTCGATAAAAAAATAGAATTTATTCCAAAAATTGAAAAAATTGAAAATTTAAAAGATTTTTATGCTCATAAAGAAATTAATGCCAATGGTTTAGGAGTATTGGACGTCGACAATGAGGTGGTGAAAGTGAATTACGAAAACGTTTTCGTAATAATAAATAATGAGAAAATCGCATTATTATCGAAATAAAACATATTTATAATGCGTTATTATTAGTAAAAATGTATTATTTTTGCTTTTTATTTAAGAATAATTAATATGGGGAAAATCAAATTAGACGAAATCGACCATCAAATTCTTGACATGTTAATTGATAACACAAGAATACCTTTTACAGACATAGCAAAGAAATTATTAATCTCTGCAGGAACAGTTCATGTTCGTGTAAAAAAAATGGAAGAATCCGGAATTATTAAAGGTTCTTCATTAATGTTAGATTATAAAAAACTAGGTTATTCATTTATTGCATACGTTGGTGTGTACTTAAACAATACCTCTCAAACGAAGTTTGTTTTAGAGCGCATTAATGAAATTCCATACGTTACTGTGGCGCATATAACTACTGGAAAGTTTAATATTTTCTGTAAAATTAGAGCCAAGAGCACAGAACATGCTAAGGAAGTTATCTTTCTACTAGACGATATAGAAGGTGTTTATAGAACAGAAACCATGATTTCTTTAGAGGAAAGTATTAATGATAAAAAACGTTTAATGCATTCTATATTTAAAAATTTATAGACTGTCTTAATTCCGTTATACGATATAAAAAAAAGCCCTTTTTAAGGGCTTTTTTAGTTAGTTCTTTTCGCAACAGAAGCAGTGGTTGGCTTTGTAATAACCTCTTTTGTGTAACGATTGTATAATACGTTCCTTAAATTTCAAGCTATAAACTTCAAACTTGGTATAGCCAAAGTTACTGATGCTTATTGAAGGATCGAGCGCTTGTACATAGTGCCACCAATTTTGCGGTACAAACAATACGTCTCCAGGCTCTAGAATAACACTCATAAAGTCATTATTCTTAAATTCCGGGAACCTGTCCTTTTCGAAGTTATTAATATCCACATCGCTAGCTACGGCACCATAAATATGCTTGCTACTGGGGTACATCGTTTTATTGAATTTTGTTGAGCAGATAATAAACATTTTCCGCCCTTTTATTTGTGCGTATACATTGTTGGCCGTATCTGCATGAAAACCAGAAATGGTATTGGCAGGACCTATCCAGGCTGTTATGTCGTTTACTTTGGTATGCTTTTCAAAAAAGGAAAAATCTATATGGCTTTTAAGGTTTGGATAGTATTCAAAAATATCCAACGTAGTTAAATAGTCCTTAAAGTTTTTGTCATTTTCTTCAGCGTCTTTTAATTGTTTTATATAATCTTTAAAAGATGCTTTTCTGTACCTGTTGTCGTCTTGAATAAAGTTGTCTGATAGCAAGTATACATCTTTATCATCTTCAAGCCCCAGGAAAAAATCTAAATTCCATTTTTTGGTAGATTCCCATGTGTTGGCAAGTCCTTTAATAATAACAGGCTTCTTTTTTTTGAAATAGTTTTTTTTAAAAGCTGCTGCATCTATAGAACTTACTTCCTCGATTGGCTGACTTTGATCCAGGATTTCGGATACGATATTCATTTTTATATAGTTTTATGGTTTGAAATAGCGTAAGAAAACTATTTCTGCTAGATAAAATTATCAAAATATTTATCGTTACGCAGCTTATGTTGTTTTATTAGATTAATGGATGGATTATTTCGATATACCAACTTAATAATGCATTATATTTGGATGAAGTGTAGCGGTGGTTTTGTGTCGCTTAAATAAAATATGTGTAATTGAAAGAGTAATTTTGATATTCCAAATGTGTTGTAAGACATTTGGAGTCGTTTAGACAGTTTAATCTATTTTAATACTTAATTAGTGCATGGTATTTAATTCTTTAGAGTTTTTTATTTTCCTTTTTATAGTCTTTGTGCTTTATTGGTTCCTCTTTAAAAAGAGTGTAAAAATTCAAAACATCTTTTTACTTGTAGTTAGTTATGTGTTTTATGGCTGGTGGGATTGGAGATTTCTTTCATTAATAATATTAAGCACTACTGTAGATTATTTTGTCGGGATCATGATAGATTCCAGTACCAACAAATCGAAACGAAAACAATGGCTTTGGCTAAGTGTTTTGTTTAATGTTGGGCTTTTAGGTTTTTTTAAATACTACAACTTTTTTGTAGACTCTTGGGTAGACATGTTTTCTGTGTTTGGGTACGAGATGAAAAGTACTTGGACATTACGGGTTATTCTTCCGGTAGGTATTTCTTTTTATACTTTCCAAACCATGTCTTATTCTTTCGATATATACTATGAGAAACTTAAACCTACGAGAGATTATTTGTCGTTTGCAGCCTTTGTGAGTTTCTTTCCGCAACTGGTAGCTGGACCTATAGAAAGGGCGTCTAATTTGCTCTCTCAAATAACTAACAAACGAGAGTTTAGTTACAATCAAACAGTAAGTGGTCTCAAGTTGATATTATGGGGACTCTTTAAAAAAGTAGTTGTTGCAGATGCTCTGGCTCCAATCGTAGATGATATTTTTGCAAATTATTCAACCTATCCAGCATCGGTACTTATTCTGGGGGTTACCATGTTTAGTTTTCAGGTTTATGGTGATTTTAGTGGCTATTCCGATATAGCTATTGGTACAGCTAAATTGTTTGGTATAGAGTTAAAATCTAATTTTAAATTCCCGAACTTTTCCAGAAACGTTGCAGAATATTGGCAGCGTTGGCACGTTTCGCTTTCTACATGGTTTAGGCATTATGTGTATATTCCGTTAGGAGGGTCTAGGGTAACCAAGCTTAAATCTGTAAGGAATATTATTATTATCTTTTTGGTTAGCGGGTTTTGGCACGGGGCAAATTGGACATTTATTTTCTGGGGAGCATTTCATGCTTTGGCTTATATTCCCGTTTTTTTAATGGGGAGAAATACCATTTATAAAAATAGTGTTGTAGGGGAGCGTACCATGTTTCCTTCTTTGGTTGAAATAGGGCAGGTGCTGCTTACATTTTCTATAATTACTTTTTCTAGAATATTTTTTAGATCGGAATCTATTACAGATGCATTTGCATTTATAAAAAGAATATGTTCTAACTTTACATATGAGGCATATATCCATCCGATGGGCTATAGAATGATAGATTATTATGTGCTCATAATTTTATTCGTTTTGTATGAATATCGCATTAGAAAAGATGAGCGCTCACCTTTCAAGTTTAAATCTAAATTAGTTAGGTTTATTGCTTATGCCATAGTTGTTTTAGGTATGCTTTTATTTTACGATAGTAATATCGATAGGTCCTTTATTTACTTTCAATTTTAATAGAGATGAGAAAATTGTTTTTTAAGAGTTGTTTGTATGTTGTTTTGATTTTGATAGCATTGGAAGTTATCGTGCGTGTGCTTCATTTGGCAAAGGACAATCCTTCTCGTTTTGTTGATAAGCATAAAGTTGAAAAATGGGTGCCAAACCAAGAAGGGTATTCTGTAACGGGTAACCGACGCCAAAACTTTTCTAAATTTTATATAAATAACTCTGGATATAATTCGTACAGGGAGTTTGTGCCTTCTAAAGAAAAAATAGAGATAGCTCTGGTGGGCGATTCTTTTATTGAAGGATTTCATCAGCACTACTATAATTCCATTGGTAAAAAAATTGAAAACAAGATAGAAGGCGTAGAGGTTTACGAATATGGATACGCGGGTTACGATTTTGCAGACCAACTACATTTAATTCATGCGTATAAAGATCAGTTCGATTTGATAGACCATGTGGTATTGGGCTTAAAATTTGAAAACGATTTAACCCGTCCTGAGTATCATGTTGTTGAGGAAAGGATGAACCTTGAATCGCCTATGATTAAAAACCTACGGAAGATAAAGCTGTTGGTTTATGCTCAAAATATAGGGATACTGGATCCGGTATGGAAATTGGCAGGGAAATTAGCTTCAATTGGCAGGAAAAAAACGCCGAAACTAAAGAAGGGGCCAACACAAGCAGAAATAGAAGCCGAACATTTAAAATGCATTAAAAATTTTGAGAGCCTGGTTGCTATTTATGGATACGATAAGGATCGGTTTGTACTGCTTCTAGACTCCAGCACCACACCTCGGGTCTTTTTAGATTATTTGCGCACAAACAACTTTAATTATCTGGATTTTTATACTAGGCTAAAAAACTCTAAAGCGCCTACTACACTTATATACGACAGGCATTGGAACAATCATGGAAGGGATTTAATTAGCCAAATAATATCAGAACATATTGTAGGGCAAATGCACAACAAATAGGCATTATATATGATTTTTAGGTAGATTGTCTTAAAAATTATTTTTAAATAATGAATTGTAGTTTCTTAGCTCAAAATTAAAATAGCACCATGTATTTTTTTATAATTTTACCCAACTTAAACAAAAATTATTAACCATAATGAACATATTAATAACATCGGCAGGAAGAAGAGTATCCCTCGTACAAGCTTTTCAAAAAGAACTGAAAGAATTAGTGCCGGAAGGAATGGTTATGACAACGGATTTCAATACAAATCTATCAGCTGCATGCCAGGTTTCAGATAAGGCGTTTCAACTTCCTTTAGTCGACGATAAAAACTATTTGAATAACCTCTTGGAGATCTGTATAAATAATAATGTAAAGATTGTAATACCAACTATAGATACGGAGTTGCTGGTTTTGGCAAAGAGTATCAATACTTTTTTAAAGCATGGTATTACACCTATTATATCGTCTGAAGAGTTTATAAATGTTTGTAGAGATAAACGCGAAATGAGTACTTTTTTTAAAGAAAGAGGTATTAACGTTGCTAAAGAATACTCTAAATACGATTATAAATTGCCATTGTTTATTAAGCCTTATAATGGTAGTAGAAGTGTCGACACTTTTGTAATACGTAATCATGAAGAGTTAACAGAGTATCATTTTATCAATAAAGATTTAATGTTCTTGGAGTATCTGGATCATGATGTATACGATGAGTACACTTGCGATTTGTATTATGATAAAAACCATAACCTTAAATCGGTTACGCCTAGAAAAAGAATAGAGGTTAGGGATGGCGAAGTAAATAAAGGTATTACAAAGCGAAATGCTTTGGTAGATTATATAAAGGAACATTTAAGCCATGTAGAAGGAGCAGTAGGGTGTTTAACAGCACAATTCTTTAAGCATTCAAATGAAGATGAGTTTTACGGTATTGAGATTAACGCAAGGTTTGGCGGTGGATTTCCACTAACGTATTTGGCAGGTGCAAATTTTCCGAAGTGGCTTATACAAGAGTATTTTTTAGGCGAAGAGATTGATTTTTATGGCGATTGGAAAGAAGATTTATTAATGTTGCGATACGACAATGAGATTTTAGTTCATGACTATAAAGAGTAATAGTTTAATAATAGTTTTTGATTTAGATGACACGCTTTATAAAGAGATTGATTTTTTAAAATCTGCTTATAAAGAAATTGCCACTTTTTTGTCTACTAAAATAGACAAGTCTGAAGCGTCGATTTTATCTGAAATGATGGGCTATTATGTTGATAAAAAAAATGCTTTCAAGGAAGTTTTAGATAGGAATAATATAGAAGAGATAACTGTAAATAGTTTACTGCAAATGTACAGAAATCATGTCCCAAATATTTTCTTAAAAGAAGAAGTGAAAGACTTGCTTCCCTTTTTAAAGAAAGAAGCTTATAAGATGGGTTTAATTACCGATGGCAGGAGTGTACAACAGCGAAGTAAATTAAAGGCTCTAGGGCTTTTGGAATATTTTGATGATATTATTATTTCTGAAGAGTTCGGCTCGGAAAAACCTAACGAAAACAATTTCAAATACTTTACCGAAAAGTATGGAGAAGCTTATAGCTACTTGTATATAGGGGATAACACAAAAAAAGATTTTGTAGCTCCCAATAAATTGAATTGGCAAAGCATTTGTTTGCTAGACGACGGAAACAATATTCATAAACAGTCTTTTGAACTGGGAAAAGAAAAATGGCCTACTTACAGGATTAAGGATTTAATAGAGATTAAGGAAATTATTAAGAATTAAGAATTAATATGGAATTAGTTATAAATAAAATACTAAATGAAGAGGATTTTGAATTGTATTTAAAGACGGTTGAGTCTTTCGATATAATTAATCCGTTTTATAAGTTACTAGCCTCAAATATTGAAGAACTACTTAATGATAAATTAAGGTATTTTACTTTAAAAAATGATGATGGTGAGGTTTTGGTATTGATGCCTTTTATATTAAGAAAAGTTCCGTATTTAGAAGATGGTCAGGTGTATTACGATGTTATTTCTCCTTATGGTTACAGTGGCCCTTTGTTTAATCAAGACATGTCCAGAGGGCATCTTATAACCTTTTGGAAACTTGTTGACGAGTGGTATAAAGCAAACAATATTATATCTGAATTTGTTAGGTTTAGCCTTAACCATAATTTTCAGTTTTATTCTGGAGTATTAATTCCAACGCTATCAAATGTAAGAGGGGCGATATTGGATGAAGAAACACAGTGGTCGAATTTAAAACAAAAGGTTAGAACGAATTATAGAAAAGGGGCATCGAATGAGTTAAGGGCAGATATTGTAGATGGTGTAAAACCTGAAGATGTTGAAAGGTTTTATAGAATTTATATCAGTACCATGAAACGCGTAAATGCAGATACTGATTACTTTTATTCGTTAGACTATTTTAAAAATATAGCCCGTTTAAGTAAGGGGAAAATTTTAATCACATTTATATACAAAGACGATACGCCTATTTCCACAGAACTAATATTAATTTCAGGAAATACGCTTTATTCGTATTTGGGTGGTACGTTAATGGATTTCTTCAACCTAAGACCAAATGATTTCTTGAAAGTAGAAGTTATGAAATGGGCGCGAAAACGAAACTTCAAGTATTATAACCTTGGAGGGGGTAGAGTGGATTTTGATAGCTTATATAGTTATAAGAAGTCGTTTTTCCCAAATGATGAAGATGTTATTTTTTATACAGGTAGAAAGATTATCGATAAAGAGGTTTACGACAAGCTTGATAAAATTATGAATGCTGAAGTTTACCTCGAAAAAGAAGAGGTAATGGAAGAGGAGAACGATAGCAAAATAAGTTTCTTTCCAGCTTATAGAAGAAATGCGTTTAATAGGTAGCAGTAATAAGAAACGTGGAATAAAAATAAAGGCGGGTTTTAAACCCGCCTTTATTCGTTTTATGTGAAATTTAAATTTGTGATTGTGTTCAGGAAAATGCTAAAAGCGCACAGTAAATAGTTTAGCGTTAATTGCTTGTGGCTGTTGTTTAAGGTGATAACTTGAACTTAATATTTGTTTTTTTGCCTTTCATGCAATAGGTGTCTTCAAGTCCTTTTACTAAATACACATTTACATCGCTAATAGCTTCTGGAGCGTTGAATATAAGGTCGTAAACGATTTTCTTTAAAAAAGCATATTCATCTGTATTGTAATCTATAAGTTGTAAATCGTTTTCGGGTATTTCGTTATCGTCTTTAATGACTTGAAAATTTTTGGTATTCGTGTTTTTGTTTCCTTTTAATAAAAAGATCAATTTATGAAATCGCGTATGTAGATCTTTTTCTCGAAGTGTTTGTTTTAAAGAGAAATAACCGGCTAAAGAACTGGCAATTAATTTTGCAATAACAGAGGACGAATCGTATAATATATGATAATCGAAATTGTAAATTTTGTTGCCCCATCGTTTTTTATAGTCAAAATCTCCTTTTGAGAAATCAAATATTCGAATGTTGTTTTCTATACACCATTCCAGATGTTTCATAATATCGATAAACCCTATGTTGAATTTGGTATAGTCGATATCGAAAACTGTTAGTGCTCCAAAATCAATATCGTCGGCTATATAATTAATCGATACAGCAATAGGGGTGTTGTTGTCGAAAATAACAAATAAAGAGGCTTTTTTAGATAGAATCATGGGGTAGCAAACCTCCCTTAGGTAGCTCCATTTTTTTTCAGCTAAATAATGATTGTTGATTCGTTTTTCGGTATACCGTTTTTTTAACAATTTGTTGAAGTAGTCGAAAGCAACATCGTATTGTTCTTTGGTCATGTTATCGCCATAGTACATTTTATAGTCTATGTTAAAGGATTCTTCGAGTCTCCTTTTGTACATTCTGAATTTACGTCTGCTTTTGGCTGTGAAATTATCGGCTAGATAATCATCTAAATTTGTATAATTGTCCAGATTGGCTAAATAGCCTTTGTATTGTTTTACGGATTTTAATTTTAATGATCCTGTTTCTGGATTGGATTGGTTTATGTATTCTGGTATATCGTAAATGAAGAAAACTTTATTCTTATAATCAGATTCGTTCATCTGCAGTTTATAAGATAACCCGTTGGTTAAATTTTTCCCCATATTCGTGTACATAGGTAGGTATTTGTTTTTAACGAACGATAGGTCTTTTATAAATTTAAACCGTATCTCTGGTTTGGATTTGTTAAAATGCTTCGACCAAACCGAGGTGAATTCTTTGGATATGAATGGATTATTCTTCATTTTTGATTGTTAGAGTGTTCATTCATTTATTTTTTACTAGTATTTAATCATTCATAAATACTAGTCGTACTATATTCTATGTCCTCACATCTTTCAGCTTTAAAGTTTTCAATTTCAATATTTTTGAACGTTTTACTTTGTTAAAGTTATTAATATTAATCTCACTAATAACAGATATGTCACCATATCTTGCTGGTTATTGTTTTGGAGGAATAAGTTTAATGCTTTTGATTTTGTTCTTGCTTTTATTCTTTTTTCCTTTTAAATTAAATAGAACGCGATGAAAAACTTCGTGAATGTTTTTATCTCTTAAATATTGCTTTAATTTGAAATATATAGACAGAAATGATGCGATAGAACTTGATATTACAGAATTGGAATCATATAGGATATGATAGTCAAAACTATAGGCTTTATTGCTCCATCTTTTTTTATATTCGAAATCTCCTTTTGAAAAATCGAAGGTTTGAAAATTATTTTCAATACACCATTCTAGGTGTTTCATAATATCAATAAATCCTAGGTTGAATTTTGAATAGTCTGTATTAAAAACTGTTAATGCACCAAAAACAATATTGCTAGCCATATAATTAACAGATATGTTAATAGGAGTGTCTTCGTCAAAAATCACAAATAAAGAGGCTTTTTTAGACAAAATCATGGGGTAGCAGAGCTCTTTTAAATAGTTCCATTTTTTTTTGGTTAAAAAATGATTGTTAATTTGTTTTTCGGTATACCTTTTTTTAAATAGTCTATTAAAATTATCAAATATAAAATCGTATTGCTCTTTGGTAATGTTGTTACCATAATACATTTTATAGTTTATGTTAAAGCCTTCTTCTAATTTTTTAATATACTTTTTAAAGGCTTTTCTGCTTCTCGAGCTAAAGTTGTCGGCAATGTAATTCTGTAAATCTGAGTAATTCTCAAGATTAGCTAAATACCCTTTGTATTGCTTTACAGATTTTAATTTTAAAGAACCTGTTTCCAGGTTAGATTGGTTTATATATTCAGGTATATCGTAAATGAAGAAAACTTTGTTTTTATAGTCGTTTTCATTTTCATTAAGCCTGTATGACAATCCGTTGGTTAAATTTTTGCCTGTATTTACATAAAGGGGTAAATACTTGTTTTTGACAAACGATATGCCTTCGGCAAATTTAAAGCTTATAGGCAGTTTAGAATGATTAAAATGTTTAGACCAAATTGAAGTAAACTCCTTTGATGTAAATGGGTTGGTTTTCATTTGCGTATTTTGATTGATGTTCGGATGATTAAATATTGTTTAACCACTTATTAATAGTTTCTATAATATATTCCATGTCTTCGGTAGTATACCTGAAATCTATATGTAGGTTTAAAAAATATCGCCATTCGTAATCTATTTTGTTATCTGGCCATAATGATGATGGGTAAACGCCATTTGAAACTAAAAAGGATTTTAATGAATTGAATTCTTTTTCATCCTTAAATAGTAAAAGAAGACCAAAAGCTGTATGGTCGGGTCTTTTAACTACTTTAAAATATGGCGTATCTTGAATTTCTGAATATAAAACATCCAGATTGTTATTTTTTAATTGTTTTGTGTCTAGGTTGATAAATGATCTTATAAAATCTTCATGATCATCTAGGAGTTCGGCAAAATCTGAATTGATATTAAGAGCTTCCTCAACGTCGTAAAATAGGGGTAAGTAAGTTGATGTTTCTATGGTTTCGTCGCCATCTACATACTTGGACTTGAGTTTCATGGCTTGTACCATTAAATCCCATGCTTCATAAAGATCATTATTGTTTTTTTTAGAATGAATTATATCATTTGTGCTTGAATTTGGCTGCCAATACATACCGCCTAAGGGAATGGGTAGTGATTTTCTCAATGATACAAAACAATAATCTGCTTCACTGTTCAAACAAGCTTTGCTTAGCCAGCCATGCGAATGATCTTCTATAACTAGAGGAGCACCTGTTGCTGTGCTTTTTTTAGGCATTGTACTTAAGCCCCAATAGTTATTAATTAATACAACATCATTGCTGTCTGCGAAATTTGAAATATTAATCTCTGCTGGAAACTCAAATGGGTTTACGTCGTATGTGTGAATAACGGGGTGGAACTTTTTTATCCAGTGTAACGTATGCTGGCAATAATAATTTGGAAACCAAATTTTTGAAACCTGTTTCGAGCTTGTAACTTCGTTTAAAATATGCAAAAGCGCATGTCTGCCCGTGTAGCATATTTTGTAATTAAAATTTAAGTCGATTGTGGAATCTTTTAGTAATTCCTGATCATTTTCAAAATGAAAATAAGAACCAATACCTTCTTTTCGCATTTTAACCAAATTATTCATTATCACCTCCGCTGAAGGTTGTCATGTTTAAACTTTCAGAATTGTTAACGCCTTCTTTTATAATTACTTTCTTTATTGTTAAAAGTAAGATTTTTATGTCTAACATGAAAGATAAGTTATCTACATACCAAACATCGTATTCAAATTTCTTAACCCAAAGAATGGTGTTTCTGCCATTTACCTGAGCCCAACCGGTAATTCCGGGTTTAACTTCGTGGCGTCTTTTTTGGGTTTCGTTATACAAGGGCAGGTATTCTACAAGAAGTGGTCTTGGGCCAATTAAGCTCATATCTCCCTTAAGTACGTTTATTAATTGCAATAATTCATCCAGCGAATACTTTCTAATAAATGCACCTACTTTTGTAACGCGTTGATCGAAAGGTAAAAATTCGCCATTCTCATCTTTTTTGTCGTTCATTGTTTTGAACTTAATGAGATTGAATACTTTATCGTTTTTACCAGGACGTGGATGAATAAAAAATGGTGTACCCTTATTGGCAAAGAATAAAAAGATGATCGTAAAAATAATTATGGGCGATAATAGGATAAGTCCTATTAAAGCAGCAAAAAAATCAATTAAACGTTTAAGTATATGCTTGTACATTTTTTTAATTGGTGTTTGATGTTTCGGTTTCAATGGCTTTAAGTAAATCCCCAACATTGTCCATGTTCATTAAGTCCATGAGTTTAAACTTTATTCCGAACATGTTTTCAATTTCTGTAATGATTAGCATGTGGGTTACAGATTCCCAGCCATCTACATCGTGAGCGGTGGTTTCATCTTTAAGCTCAAAATTATTGTGTTCTAATATTTTTGTAAAAGCTTCGTTTACTTTGCTTAAAATGTCTTCTCTAGTCATTTTTTTTCTATTATTTTTTTTAATTGTTTTCTGTCTAGTTTGCCATTGCTATTATGTGGAAGTCCCGGTAAAAAAAATGTTTTTGTTGGAACCATATAGTTTGGCAGGTTGTTTTGTAAGTGTTCAAATAGATTGGTTGTATCTGTTTTTTCGCCTTCAATAACCAAAGCTATTTCATTATTTCCGTTTTCAATATCAATATCAACAACGCTTATGTTGTTGTTTATAACGTTTCTTATGTGGTATTCAATTTCGCCAAGCTCCACTCTAAAACCTCTAATCTTTACCTGAAAATCTTTTCTTTCCACATACATAAGGTCACCGTCTTCATTCAGATAGCAAACATCTCCGGTTTTATAAAATCGTTTAACCGAACCGTTACTGGTCGTGTGGTTAAAAAATAATTTATCGTTTAGTTTGTCGTTTTTCCAATATCCAGTTGTAAGCTGATCTCCAGACAGGCATAATTCCCCTTGAACTCCGGACGCTACTGTTTCTCCAGATTCGTTTATAATGATGTACTCAATACCATTTAAGGGTTTGCCTATGGGTAATACTCCGTTATGAGATTTATTGGAGCCGTTAATGTTGTAATTGTAATAGGTGCTACAAACAGTACATTCTGTAGGTCCGTAATGGTTGTAAAGTTTACTGTTAGGAATGCACTTAAGCCATTCTTTAACAATATCGTCGTTTAGTTTGCCGCCTCCAAAAACACAATATCGTACGCTTTCTGCGTTTATTTCGGAGAAATACGGACGCAGATAGTTTATTATCGCAGGCACCATTTTAATAACTGTTAGTTCGTACTTATTTAAAAGTTTAAAAACCTGTAAGTACTTCATGGAGTTGCCAGGTATAGTATAACTGCAGGCTCCTGATAAAAAAGCGGGCATAAATGCTGTAAGCGAGGCATCGAAAGTGAGGTCGTACATCTGCAAACATTTATCTGAATGATGCAATTTGTATTCGTCGTCTTTGTCTAAGGCGCTTAAAAGAGCGTTTAAGTTTTTAAAACTTATCGGAATTCCTTTTGGATCACCAGTGCTACCACTTGTAAATAGAATGTATGCGATATTGTTTTCTGAAAAATCAGGGCTTTTCAAATCGTTAATATCTATGCCGGAATCGCTATTTGTGGTACAGAAAACTTCAAAAGAATCGCTAAAATCGGACGCTTTTGATGAGTCTAGTACGGTATTGATATCTGTTTGATCAAATATTTTTAAATTTCTGTCTAATGGCGCAGTGGGGTTAATGGGGATGTGGCCCTTGTTCTCAAACCATAGCGCGAAAATAGAGGCGTAGGTTTCTAAATCGTCATTTGCTACTAAGCCAAATAGCTTTTCTTCTGGGTTTATGTTTTTTTGTATATAGAGTCTAATTCTGTTAATAGCATCAGACAAATCTTGATAGGTATAAAAGGTATCATTAATACACAGAGCATGCTTTGAACTATGGGTTTTAAATGATTCTTTAAGTCTATTAATAAAATTCATTAGTTTATAGTTTATGCAAAATGACCATCTTGTTCACTAATTTTCACATTAGTAAAGTTGTAATTAATACTGCTATGGGCTAAAGAAACTTGTTCTTTCTTATTGGCATAGATACATAAAAACTTATGGTGAATTTGTTTCCCTAAGTTTTCGTTATCGGTAAGTATGTATGTGCATTTAGATTTTATGAAACGCTTCATTAAAATGTCCAGGCAATGGCTGTAATAGTCTTCGTCTGGTAAAAAATAACGTAATACATATTCGTCTCCTCTTATAAGGGCAGAAAAGAAGCCTACTATTTTGTTATTGCTAAAAACTAAGATGTTCTCGTTAAAAATTTTGTACGACACACTACTTACCAAACATTTATAAGGTGTTTCTTTTGATCCGTTTGTGTCGATATATTGCTTGTTGTCTATTTGCCAATTAATATATGCTTTCGATTTTGGTATTAAATCACCTTCGCATTTTTTCTCTATAAATTCCCAAACGGTATCGTCTACTGTGTCGATGTTTTTATATGTTGTTTTTCTGTTGCTTATTGAAATCTTCAACTTGTTTATTGTCGAGATGAAGAAGCGTGAAAGATAGGTGACTACTTTTAATAATGGAGTTAAAGGTTTAAGTGATTTTACTTTAGTTACGATTAGATTGTGATCTAAACTAAAAACAAAAATATACTTGTCTCGTTTCCCGAATTCTATAAACGATTGTTTTTTGTAATACTCTAATGTTTCTTCTCCAACATATTTAACAAGAACCTGTTCTTTTACAGATTCTATAGAGAGTCGCTTCGAATATGTTGATAATACTGAGTTTTCGTATTTTTCGTGAATCCACCATCTGTTGCTCCAGTACACTTTTTGTTGCCCTTGATCTGTAGCTAGGTAATCGGGTACCAGGTATATAAAAGATATCAATTCGTCTTCCTCATAACCCAAAATAGCACAAATATCTTCGCTTTGTATGCGTTCGTTTTCAAGTAGCCATTTTGCCTTGTTTTTAGAAAAGGGGACAACTTTGGTGTTTTCGCCCCAGTATAGGTTTTGACTCAAAGCATCCTCTAACATTTCTTTGGTTAATGGCGTAATATTTATGTTTTGCATAGCGTACTTGACTAGCTTAAAAAGTCACTAAAAAGTGACCGTTGTTTTTATCTAAATTATTGGCTCAAATATATTAAAGTAATTTTTTCTTAACAGATTTAATCTATCTACGACTAGCTTTAGCGATTAACAGCTTCGGTAAGCGCATTTTTCACAAATAACGATAAAACAAGTTATACGTTAAGAGTGATTTTTTGGTACTGAGCGGCGCTTTTTACAATAAATAGATTTTCGCTATTGTTTTTGTAAATTTTTATGTCGTTGCTATGTGTAATTGTTGTGTACAAAAAACTATAAACATGCTTCTTTAACAAAAAGGAGTCATTATTTAGGAGAGATAGTTCTTTGAAGCCTTTCAGATCTAAACCATCAATAGGTCTAATCTCTGAAGCTACAATATTACTGCTGTTTTTTCTTTTTGGTGTTAGGTAATTGTTTATTAAGGGTAAAATTTCGTTTATCTTTTTAGATTTAAGGTATTCTTTAAGTTTAAGTTTGGTGCCGGAAATTCGTGCTTTGTAACTAGTTAGGAGGGAAGCGCCATTGTAAGTAAGGTGGTAATTGTACCTGTAGATATTGTTGCTCCACCGGCGTTTGTAATCCATTCCACCAACACCCATTTCGAAAAGTTTGTAGCCGTTGTTGGCGCACCATTCAATTTGTTTGTAGATTTCTACATGACCTAATCCGAACTTTGAGTAATCGATTTTGAATGATGATATGTAGCTAAATAGCACCTTGTCATAATGGTAGTTTAAAGAAATTTCTATGGGTTCGTCTTCATTGTAAATAACGAATAGCGACGCTTCTTTATTTAAGATTTTTTCATAGGTGTCTTCAGCTAGTGTTTGCCATTCGTATAGGTTTTTATGTGTTTCGTTTCGTTCCTCAAACCTGGCAATGATCATATCGTACAGCGATTGCATGATAAAGTCGTAATCTGCGGGCGGCATCTCGCCGTAAAACATATTGTATTTTATATTGAAACACAGTTCTAGTCGCTTAACATATCGTGTTAGGATGTTTCTTTTTTTTGAATTGAACTGGCGTTGCATGTAGCCTTCGATAGAATCGGAATCGTTGAGCAGTATGGAGTAGCCCCAGTTGTATTGAGGGATTATTTTGCTTTTAAAAGAAGTGTCTCTTAGGTTGAGTTTGAAATACTCTGGTACTAGCCTGAATGTAAATATGTTGTTTTTTGCGCATTCAGAGTTTGTTTTGTTCTTAATGCTTGTTCCAAAATATTCAATGCTCTCGTACAAATGATTGATCTCTGGCGTTCTAAATAAAACAGGAAAGATTGGTATTTTGTTTTTTTTACTCATTGAATTCTTAGCCTAAGGATTAGTTTTCTATGGTTATTTTTTGTGTCTTTTTTAAACCTTTAAAATAAAACGTTTTTTTGTTATTTGAATCATTATAAACTACCACATTGTCTGCTAGTTCCTGGCTTTTATGTAAAAAATAGTTTAAGGGTTTTATTAAAAAATAATAATCGTCTTTACTCAAGTTTATTGTATTTAAGCTTGTAAGCTTCGGAATTTCGGAAATGGTATTCTCAATATTAAATTTGATGTTTATAGGTGTTTTGTTTTTAGTCTTTGCCAACCTGTATTTATATTTAGCGTATTTTCCATACCACAGGTGTAGCTTGGTTTTTTTAAGAAATTGAATGAGCTTGAAGCGTAGCTTTAATTTTAGTATTTTAATATGGGCTACAATGGAGGCGGTTAGAGATTTCGAATTATAGATTACGTGTTCATTGTACATGTATTCTTCGTTAATATATTTTCTTTTATGAAGAAAATCGCCTCGACCCATATCGAAAATTTTATACCCGTTTTGAAAAGCCCATTCTAAATGGTTTACCATGTTTATATGCCCCAGATTGAACATTTGGTAGTTTATGTCGTAACAGCTATTCCAGTGAAATACAGTGTCTTCATCTATGAAATTTAAAGTGATACTTATGGGTTTATTTTTGTGGTATATGGCAAAAATACAGGCTTCCTTTTTTAGTATTAACGGATACATCATTTGATGATATAGCTCTAAAAAAGGTAATTCGAAATTTAATTCTTCCTTTTGAGCAAAACGTTGTTCAGTCATTTCAAATAAGTTATCAAAAAGCGAATCGTATTCTTTTTTTGCAATGTCTCCGTGAAATATTTTGTATTCGGGAGCAATACATAAATCCAGTCGTTTTCTATATCTTTTTAATTGTGATTTTCTTGGCCTGCCTAATTTGTTGTTTAGATAATCCTCTAAATCCTCAAAAAGTTCTAAGTTTATTAAATACCCAGCATAAAGCGGAGTCGATAATTGTTTTAAATGTTTCGTAGTGTTCTTAAAATCAATAGAAAAATAGTTGGGGACGTCACTAATACTATATGTTTTATGTTCTACATCAAGATTGGAATCTGTTTTGTGTACAACATTGTTTGTGAACGAATTGGTTATTTTTTTCCAAAAAGGAGGGAAGGCCTTGTTTTTAAAAAACAGGTCTAATAAAAAACTAACATGGGCGTGCTTTTTACTCATTCTGTTCTATGGTTACAAGTTGACTTTTATTATTGGATTTTATTAAATACTGGTTTTGAGAATTGTTGATTTTAAGCACTTTCGTATTGTTGACAGATGCTTTGGAGGTAAATAAAAAATCGTATAGGGTTTTCCTTAAAAAAGCATAGTCGTTATTTTTATGGATGTTTATTTGTGATGTGCTTTCTATTTTGCTTTCATCTGGATTGTCAACAATAACAATAGGTTTAGCATGTGCTGTTTTAATTTTTCCTCTATTAATCTTTTTAAATTGTAAATGTAGTTTCGAGCCTTTAATTACAGTGTAGCTTTTGTATTTAATGCGTTCCTTTAAATGTATTAATTTCCCAATGAAAAATGAATTTATTGAGTTTGAATTATAAACGACGTGATTGTAATAATAATGCGACTTTGTAGCCCATTTTGTTTTGTAATAATCGTAGCCTTTCAATAGGTCGTAAACTTCAAAAGCATTATTAAAACACCATTCAATATTTTTTAACATATCGATACTTCCTAAGTGGAATTTCGAATAATCGATATCGTAACCACTAATAATGTAAAACCCTAGCTTTTCCTTAAACATATTAATTCTTATGCTAATAGGTTTTTTCCCGTCGTAAATAACAAATAGGCTGGCTTTTTTACTTATTATTAAATCATACACGATATCGTGAAATTCTTCCAAATGCTGCAGTTCGTAATTGACTTCTTGTTTTTCGTTGAACCGTTTTATTAACAGGTCTTTTAAAACAACAAAAAGACGATCGTATTCTTGTTTGTCAATCTCGCCGTGGTAACAAGCGTAGTTTATGTTAAAACAGGTTTCCAGTCTGTTTTGGTAACGCCTTAGGTTTGATCTGCTTTTGGTGCTAAAGTTTAACTTTAAGTACTCTGAAAAGCTTTTAAATGACTTGATTTCAACCAAATGCCCTTTAAGTGTCTTTGTTTGGGCTAACTTTAGTTTGTTTTTAGGTTGTGTATTTATGTTTAGATAGTCGGGAAAATCTTTAATTAAAAATACGTGTTCGGGAGTATTCGAACTGGTGTTAATGGTGTAGTTAAAACCCATACTATCTGTAACTTTACTGTATATGGAGGGGAGGCTATTTTCTGCTAAAAATGCTTTTAAAAATGTTATATTTTTAATGATAGCCATAGGTTTATTGAAAGGTGATTTTAGATATGGTATTTTTCCCTTTTACAAGATAAGTATCTGTTTCATTTTGAAATTTAAAAATTTCTATAGTGTTTATAGATTCTTGATTGCTGTATAAAAGGTTGTATACGGGCCTTTTTAAGTAGCTGAAGGTGTCGTTGTTTAAATCGACGTTTGTCAGTTTGGTTTCAGGATTTAACGTTTCAAGCTTTTCAATAGTTGTTTTAGAATCATCAGTAATCTTGCTCAATTCCCTATTCCGGTATTTATACTTTAAAAAATTGTGATACAATGTATTAAAGTTCATTTTCTTTAAAACTTTAACCAATGCGTAAAAGGCACGGGTTCTGGTAACGATTATGTTAGCAGAAAGTCTGGTTATTATTGATTTTGAATTGTATAATACGTGTTTTTGAAAATCGTATTGAGTATCGATAAGTTTGGTTTTGTAGGGGTAATTTCCCTTTAGGAGATCGAAAATCTCTATATCATTTTCGAAGCACCAATCAAGTTGCTTTATAAAATCTGTAAACCCGATATAAAACTTTGAGTAATCGATATCGTAGGTTCTTATATAACCATAAATTGTTTTGTTTCTTACCAAATTCAAACAAATGCTAATAGGTTTCTTGTTATTGTAGATAACAAAAAGTGCAGCTTCTTTACTATTTATTAGGGGGTAAGCTATTTCGTGATAAATACTCCAACGAGACAGATCGTAATTCTGTATTTTTTTTTCTAAAAACCGATTTTTGATCATCTTATGAAATTCATCAAAAAGATATTCGTATTCGCTTCTCGAAATCTCGCCAAAAAAGCTTTTGTACTCTATGTTAAAGCACGTTTCCAGTCTGCGTTTGTATGTTCTAAATTTCGATCGTCGCCCTGCGCTAAACTTACTCTTTAAATAAGCGTTTGTATCGCTGTAATTTTTAAGCAGAATTAATGATCCTTTGTATGTGTTTATAGTTTTTAGCTTCCATTTGGTGCTCGTAACCGTTGCTTTTAAATAGCTGGGAAAGTCATAAATACAATACAGGAAATTATCGTCTTTAGGTTCTGGTGTTGTGCTTTTGTGTATGTACTCCTTAGAAATACTATTTAAAATTTTGCTATAAACAGGCAGGAGCACTTTTCTTTCTAAAAAAGTACTTAAAACATCCAGACTATTTGGCAATATTCTTTTTAACATACAGCTATTGTTTTACAACCTTGCTTTTATAAGTGTAAATAAGTTTATCGAACATAAATAGTTTTCCAATTATGTTTTTATTTCTTAAAAATTGCAGGAGTTTAAGCTCTAGGGCTATAACTCTTGCGCTTAACCTGGATATGATTGATCGTTTATTGTAAAAAATATGATAGAAGAAATGATAGGTATGGTTACTCCATTTTTCTTTATAATACGTTTTGCCCATCGATAGGTCGAATATGCTAATGTGGTTGTTTATTAGCCATTCTATATGGTGCACCATGCTAATATCTCCCATGTTGTATTTTGAATAATTCATATCGTAGGTTTGAATATGGCTAAAAACGATATCGTTTAAATGAAAATTCAATGTAATGGCGATAGGGTTGGAGTTATCATAGATTACATGTAATGAGGCATTCCTATCTTGTATTTTTTGAAAAGTAGATGCTTGCAAGTCATTCCAGTTAGGGAGGTACCTATTGTACATTTTCTTCTTTTTAAATCGTGCATTGAGTAATTTGTAGAAATCCTCAAAAATCCTATCATATTCCTGCTTATCTATGCTTCCGAAAAATACCTGTGATGAAATATTGTGGTTTTCGTGAAGCCTATTAGTTTTTGAATTTAAATTCTTTCTGTTTCGTTTGTTAAGCGTACTATTTATAAAGTCTGTAGCATTTGTATATCCAGATAGATTTAACAGATATCCATTGTATTGCAGTACTTCTTTAAATTTAGTGTTTGCATCTTTTGGGGTAAAGGTAAAATAGTTAGGAATGTCCTTGGTGATATAGATGGATTTAAAATCACTATCTATAAGGTTTTTGGTGGTATAGTTTCTTTGGGTTAATGCATTCGAAACTTTACCATTATACAACGAGCTTATTGTTTTGTTTAAAAACAAATCAAAAATTAAATGACTGTTCTTATTAAAAAAAAGCTTGTGAATCATCTAAAATGGTTAGTCTTAATTTATGGTTTAATTTACTGAAATAATTTGTTATTCAGCGTACCGTTTTGAGTTTAGAAAAAATTTGAACTGATGGATATAATCCGTAAGATGCTTTTTTCTAACAAATAGTTTAAAGGCAAATAGGTTTTTATAGAATAAGGCTAGTGCCTTGGCTTTTATCGACTTTTTATCATAAAAAATGTGGTATTCGAACCAATAAGGTTTATTAGCCCATCGTTGCTTGTATTCATAATAACCTTTAGAGAAATCTAAAGCTTTGTAATTGTTTTCTATACACCATTCTAATTGCTTCATAATGCTAACAGTGCCAAGTCTAAGCTTTTTATAATCGATATCGAAAACCCTAATAACGTCCAGTACGGTATCCTTAGAAAAATTAAGCAGGGTAATAGCGATAGGCTTATCTTTATCGTATACTACAAAAAGCCCAGCTTGTTTATTTAAAATCAAGGGTAAGGTTACTTCCTTATAAAAGTCCCATTCCTCAGGATCTAAATTGTTGTTTACAATTTTTTTATCAGAAAAGCGCTTTTTAAGCAGCTTGTTAAAATGATTAAAGATGTTTTCGTATGTCTCTGGGGTTATGTCGTCTAAATACATTTTATAATGTATGTCGTGCGACGTTTCCAGCTTGCGTTTGTAACTGTTAAACTTGTAACGGCTTTTTTTGCTAATAACATCGAGCATGTATTCTTTAAGTGTATTGTACTTTTTTAAGTCGCAAATAAACCCAGGATACTGCTTCACTTTATAACAGCTTATAGCGTTGGTGCTTGTGTTGTTTTTTCCATTAAACTCTGGTACATCGTAAATTATAAAAACATTGTTCTTATAGTCGCTGGAAATGTTGTTAGACAGTCTGTATGAAATTCCTTTTGTATTAGTGGTGCCCGTACTAAGAAATACAGGTAGCTTTTTATGTTTTATAAAAGTAAGGGTATTAACAAAACTAAAAGTCAATGGCTTTTTGTTATCGTTAAAGTGTTTTAACCATATAGACTTAAAAGTTTTTAATAAATAAGGATTTTCATTATTCATTTAGTCCGTTATTTTTCTGTTAAATTAGTTTTAATATCCCTACTTAACAACTTAGAGAACTCCTTAGCGCTTTTTGAAAGCATATGGGAGCCATCGTAAGTTTTGTAATTATCACCTAAGGTTGAATAATTTAAAAATTTTACACCATACTTTTTAGAAATACTATCGATTTGTTTGTCGAAGTCTTTCCATAAACTATTTTCCAAGGCTATAATATCGGTATCTGCCGGTAAGCGAACAATAAAAACATTGCCAGCGGTTTTTAAATATTGAATGGTGTTTATAAAATGGTTTAAACGGTAATTGGAGAGCTGTTCTTTTTTTATTTTCCTTTTGTAATATCTAATGGTTAACGATTTCCAGTGTTTAATATCGCTTTCTTTCATTTTCTGGAACTTACCATTTTCGGTTACTTCGTTCCATCCGTTCTGGTGTGGGATATAATGCTCCCATTTATTTAAATCGTGCAGCGTGTTATATAAAGGTTGCGAATAGGTGTTAATGATATAGCTGTAGTTTGGTAGAGACGTTAAATTGTCTACTTTACCAATAATACCCTCTTTATCCATGTTGTAAACATTGGTGTCGTCCATACCAAGTGGGGCAGAGAAACTTCCCGGGGAAATGGAAACAATAAATAAACCTTTCTTGGCATTTGGTTTTATTTTTTTCTTAATGCCTTCTAGGTATATTTCGCCGTAAGATGACTGTACTGTGTTCATGGCAAAATTAACCATAGGCTTTTCGAAATTATCAGAGCTTAATTCATTTTCAATGACTTCTGGTGAAATCCCTTCGCTAGCACGCGATAAACCAAGAATAAGACCGCCAGCTTCTTGCGAAAACTTATTGTAATATGGGTCTACATAACCTTCCGAAAGCTTGTTTACAAAATAGGCATAAGTTACTGCTAGTATTATGCTGAAAATGATTGTCTTAAAAATAAAGCTTTTCATGATCGTTAAAATTGAAAATAAATAAATGTGTTCTGACGGTTAATAGCGAATAGAACTATCGTTAAAACATAACACATATATATACTCCACCTTATGGGTGTTGATTTACTTATAACCAATTCGTAAATTTTATCGTTTCCTTTAAAATAATGAATGGTTTGTACGGCTATCATTAAGGCAAAGCATAAAAATAGCTCGAAATAATTGTTTAAAATATTAACATGTAAGCCGGTAATATTAAACATGTTCTTGAAATACAGTATGGCATCTGCTACAGATGGTGACCTAAAAAAGATTAAAGGGATGCTAAGGAGTACTACTATAGCGCACCACCCCAGTATGTTAATTGCAATTTGAGGGAGTTTAAGGGCTTTAAAAATGCGTTTTCTAATACCGTTGGTACTAAACTCTATAATAAGCAGTATGGCATTAATTATTCCCCAAATAACAAAGGTCCAATTAGCTCCATGCCATAATCCTACAACAAAGAACAGGATAAGTACATTTCTAATAATTTTTAGTTTGGATCCTCTCGATCCGCCTAATGGTATGAAAATATAATCTTTAAGCCAGTCCATTAATGATATGTGCCAGCGTTTCCAAAAATCTGATATGGATGTTGAAAAGTAAGGTCTGTTAAAATTTTGCACCAAATCAATCCCCATTACTTTAGCAGCACCTATTGCGATAGCCGTGTAGGCTGAAAAATCATAATATATTTGATACGCAAAGAAAAAGGAGCCAATAAACAAAGGGAGCCCATGATTGAATTCTGGGTCTTCGAAAGCAGCATCAACATAAACACCTAATCTGTCTGCTACCACAACTTTTAAAAAAAAGCCCCATGCTATTAATACGAGTCCTTTTTTAATATTATCCAAATTAACCGTAGCCAAGGTTTTTAATTGGGGAATAAGTCTTGATGCTCTTTCTATAGGCCCAGCAACCAACTGAGGGAAGAAAGATACATACAAGGCAAAATACCCAAAGTGTTTTTCTGGTTTAATATGTCCTCGATAAACATCTATGCTGTAACCAAGTGTTTGAAATGTGTAAAAGCTTATGCCCACAGGTATTAAAATCTGATTGAAACTGTAAGCACCCGTATTCTGTGTTTCGGAAATAGCTATTCCGAAAAAAGCCAATACATCTTGAATTGACGATGTAAAAAAGGATAGGTACTTAAAAGAAAATAGTATGCCAATGTTTACAAGTATGCTTATACATAAGTATAGCTTTTTCATCGATTGCCTTGCGTGAGCCATTTTAAGGGCGCAAAAATAATCTACGGTAGTAGAAATAAATAAAAGAATGGCTAGTTCTGGTTGGTGAACCATATAAAAATAATAACTGCCAAGTAAAAGCCACAACCATCTGTGTTTATGGTTAAGTAGGTAATATCCAATAATCATTATTGGAAAGAAAACAAGGAATTCAAACGAATTGAACAGCATTTATACTTATTATTTGGTGAGGGGGTTTGGGGCAAACATAAATGAAATTTGTATAAATCGTTTAAAAATAAGCTGAAATGAAGATAAAATGGATTAATGTATTTTGAAGGATTTTTCTTTATTTTAGTTAGTCTGGTTAATTTGCATATTGTCGAATATTAACCCAAAAAGATTAATATGTTAATAAACGGTAAAATTGTGAGTTTTTTCTTTAAAACTAGTGCTGTAATTAATTGAATGTTAGTAAGTTGTTATACTTAAAGTTATTAAAACTTATTAACAATTTTTAGATTATATAACATAACATTCTACTTTTGGCGTTTGAATTTAATAGTGGAGTAATCCAATATCGTTTTTTGGACGTATATATGGATTAATTAATAGCAACTAAGCGCACTTAATCGTTAAAATCTGTATTTAATCGACTACAAAAAAAATAAAAATTGCATTTGGTCGAAAAAACAAATCACTTAAACGATGGTTCGCAAAAATTATTTAGTATTGAACAAATTATTAACTCCCCAAATTATGATAACCATGAAAAGGATTTTAAAAACTATGCTGCTCGTTTTAATAATATTGATGTCAACTGTATCATGTAATAAAGACGAATTATTTGTAGAAGAAAAAGAAATAGTTAAAGAAGAAACTCCCGGCGGAAACAATGAAGAACCCGAGGAAGAGGAAGAACCAGGGAAACCTGATGCGACGTTACCATGTGACTTTACTTTAGATAATGTTGAGCCCAACTCAACTATAGTTATAAACTGTATTTTAGACTTAGAAGGAAAAACGGTTGACCTTCCAGCTAATGTTACCATAGATTATGAAGGTGGTGATATTATTAATGGTACCATTAACTTTTCTGAGGGTAATACTATAGATGGAAACTTGTTGAATTCCACTTTAATAATTGGAGGAACCAAGCCACAGGTTAAAGACCCGACTTTTAATTTTGACCCAAAAAGATGGGGAATTGTTGAAGGAAAGGTTTCTGATGATGTTGCCTGGGAAAACAGAAATATTTTGAGTGAAATATTTATTAAGGTTAAAGAGCTTGGGGTTAATACCTTTAGGATAGATGAAATGGATGCCTACTTTAAAGTGAGTAAGGATGATAATTTCCCTCCAAAAAGCAGAATGGCAGATATTTTCATTCCATCTGACTTTAATTTAATCATGACTGATAATACGCATTTGAGAGTACAGCCAAATAAGTATACAGATTATACTTTATTAGGTGTGTACGATGTATCTCATGTAACCATTAAAGGTGGGCATTTGCACGGTGATAGAGATGAGCATCAATATATAGATCATGGAGGAGAAACAGGTCATGGCGATAGCTCGTTAATCAATCTGGAAGCCGCTTACGATGTTGTTGTCGATGGGGTACATATGATAGATGCTACTGGTGATGGCATATTGGTTAAAGCCATAGGGTTTGCGTTTAACCCGGATTATAACCCTTCAAATAAAATTTTAATTAAAAACTGTATTATAGATAAGAGTAGACGTAATAATATTTCTATTGTAAATGCGCATGATGTTGTTGTTGAGCATTGTGAAATATTAAATGCTGGTGCTCCTACAGGTAAATCGGTTGGAACGTTACCAATGATGGGAATTGATATCGAAGCTTACAGAAGTACAGATGATAATGGAAACATTATTTATTATGAATTAGCTCAAAATATTACCATTAGAAATAATATTGAAAGAGGTAGTGTTACTACAGCTTTTACGGTATTTATTGGTGACGATGTTACTATTGAAGATAATGAAACCGAAAATGGTATAGGTTATGCTTACGCCACAGGTGTAAAAATAAAGAATAACAAAATTACCGGTGATGGTACAGATAAGTATATAAGTGCCATTGGAGCAGGAAAAGCGGATACTGAGACTACTTATGATTGTGAGATTTCTGGAAATACCATTGTAGGGTATAATACTGCTATTACATTATACTCTAAGGATACGAAAATCTTTGATAATGAGACAGAAGATTGTAGAAGAGGTATATTCGTAACTAATAGTAATAATATACGTAATGTAGATATTTACGGTAATACGTTTAAAAGTGATAGAAGTAATAGTGCTGGTTTTTATGCGCAACTTGCAGCTTTAAATGATATAAATATTTACGAAAACGAAATTGACGTTAATGGAAACGCAGTTCATTTCAGTAGTGTAAATCTTGAAGCAGGGACAGAAAACAATACGGTTACAGTAAATAACAATTTCTTTATGTCGTCTAATCCCGCTAAGGTTTCTAACTCAAACGGTATTATTCTAAGGGATAACAATTAGATTTAGAGGTTCTTTTATTATTCTTATCCATAGAATAGAAAAAAGCCCAAGATTATTTAATCTTGGGCTTTTTAATTTAAACCACGATTAGTTGGCGATTATTTTCTGTGCTAGTCATAATCACGAATTAGACTTTCAGTCTGCCTTATAGCGTTTATTAGATATGTAGATTAGACCTGTCAGGTCTGTCTGTATTATCGTATTGTTATCTTGTTACGTCTTGATGATTTAATAAAGGGAGTTAAAACTTATCTGAAATCTGACCTAGATCTAGAATTGACTGTTATTTATCTGTGCTAGTTATAATCATGAATAAGACTTTCAGTCTGTCTTATAATGTTTATTTTATGTATAGCTTAGACCTGTCAGGTTTTAAAAACCTGACAGGTCTGTATAATTATAGATTATCGGACTGTTGTTTTATTACGTCTTAATCGTTTTAAGCAGGACTAAACAGCAACTTTTTTGTATACTTCAATAGTACCTTTAGTCATGGCTTCAATGGAGAACCTTTTAAGCGCTTTTTCCTGTCCCTTTTTCGCAACTGCTGATCGTAAGTCCTCATCTTCAATAGTAGTACTTAGAAGTGCTAAGAGTTCTTCATAATCGTTGTTTTCGAATATAAAGCCATCTTCTCCGTGAATGATTTGATCGTAAGCACCTTCGGTATTGCTTCGTATAGCACAACATCTGCTCATCATAGCTTCAATAACCACTAAGGCGAACCCTTCTAATCGAGAAGGTAGAACGAAAATATCGAAAATATCATAAAATGGTTTTGGGTCTTGATAATCGAAACAAGACACCATATGACCTGTATTGCTTGTTTCAATTAAATTGTCTAACCACGGGCGTGTAGTATTATCTTTTGAAGACCCTAGGAAAATCACATGTATCTTTTCTTTTAAATGATCTTCTAAGTGTTCTACTGCCTTTAATAATAAATCGTGTCCTTTTCGTTTTTCAATGCTGCCAACAAAACCTATAAGGATTTTATCTTGAGGAATGTTATTGTCTTTTTTAAACTTTACTTTTTCATCATCAGACATTGAATTAGCAAATGATTTGGATACGCCATGGTTTACTATAGTTATATCTTCTTCTTTATATTCAAATAAGTCAATAGCATATTGTTTTGTTTCTTTGCTTATAGCTATTAGGTGTGTTGCGTTTTTGTATTTAAAGGATTTTACAAAATCGTTCACATGTAAGGTAGATACAAATTTCTTGCCTATTAACCATGGAATAAACGACATGTACGGAGATTCCGAATGTATTACATTGGGCTTTATTTTTAATATGTAATATAAAACTCTTAAAATAGATAGGAGGGAAGTTATGCCTCTTGATAGTGCTGAGCCTTTTGGGGTTTTAAACGTTCTTATATGTGTGCCTAACCTATGAAATTCATTGTAAATCTCGTCTAATCTGGGGTTGTTTTCTTCACTGGGGCCACCTGTTATTAAATAAACGTCGTGTTTTTCTTTTATCAATCCGTCAACCAAATCCAACGTATTGGTAGTCATACCGGTTTGATCTATTCTGCTAAGTAATATTACTATTTTCATTTATTTTACTCATTACCAGACTAAGAATCATATTTGTTTTTGAATTGTCTATCAATTCTTTGTCAAGTTTATTAATCTTTTTAAGGATTTCTTCAAAGAATAATTCATCATTACTAAAGTATTCACTATTATCAATTAAATAATACTTTTTCTTCTTTTTCTTTTTAGAAATAAAGTTTCTTTTGGTTTTAAATCTCGAATACGATTTTTTTAACACTTTACGCTTTTCCTTAGGGTTTAAATGTTTCCAGTTGGGTGGCCATCCTTCATCTCTTTCGGTTAACCTGGTGTAAAGTTCTGTTGTGTTACAATCTATAAATACATAGAGTTGCTTGTTATTCTTCCACTTTGTGTTTTTTATTTTTTTAAAGAAATTTTTGAGGTTTTCTATAGTGCATTCGTCCATACAGATAGAGGAAGCATGTAAAAAACCTTCATCTAAAATAAAGATACATTTGTTATTGTGTTCTTTTTCAATGCCATCTATAATTTTATAGTTTTGAAAAATATCAAGTAAATACAAGGAAAGATTGCTTTTTACTTTAAAAGAGTATTTTGAAAACAGGAATAGGTTTATAATGGACCGCAATAAATAAAAATCCATCACCTTAATATAACTGAATAAAATTTTAAATCTGGTTTTGTGCTTGCTATTGGTTGATAATTTTTCTCTTTTTATTTCATTTATATCTGCCCGGTTAAATAGTTTGACGCCTGTGCCTCGAATTGCTTCTTCTAGGTGTGCGTATAGTTTGTTAGAAAAGTAGGTTTTACCAGATCCGGGGGCAGCAATGAATTCAATTATCATGTCTGTGTGAAAAATGGTTAAACTCTAATTTATTTCTTTAAGCTAGTTCACACTAGCTCTTTGTAAAAGCGCACCCATTCGTTAGAGATGGTTTTTGATGAAAAATTATCCTTTATATATGTAATACCGCTTTTTCCTAATGTGTGTCGTAGATCGCTATCTTTAGATAAGATGCTCATTTTATCGTATAAATCGTCTACATCTTTCACTTTATGCCTCAATCCAGTTTTGTTGTCCACTATAGTGTCCATTAAACCATATGCATCACTACATATAACTGGAATACCGCACGATGAAGCTTCAATAACACTCATCCCAAAACCTTCTCTGTAACTTGGCAAGCAAAATACATCGCTAGCCTGGTAGAATATTTCGGGGGTATCTGTAGTACCTACAAAGTCAAAATGCTCTCTGTTGTTTATAATTTCATCTATCTCGTCGAAAGCTCCTTCATCATTTCCAACCAATAATAAATAAACGTTTTCATTTTCTGAACGAAGCTTTTGATACGCCTTTGCCAATTCAATAATACCCTTATCTTCTGTTAATCTACCAAGAAATAGATAAACAACAGTATCTTTCGATATGTTGAGTTTTTTTCTAACTTGTTCTCTTACATCTGCGTTGGGAGAGAATTTTTCTATATCTACACCACTAATGGAGCCGGTGCCTAAAACTTGGCCTTGATTTGCTTTAAGAACCTTTTCTGAAATCAGGAAATTTCTTTGAGAATTTCCGTCAACTAAAATATGCGTTGAAAAACTTACAATAATCTTATCTAATACTTTTAAAATAGATCTGAAGGTACCCGTTTTTGTAGCCCATACTTGTCCTGTGAAAATATGGATTCGTGTTTTTATTCCAGCTAATTTTCCAGCAATAGCAGTAGTTAAACCCGCTTTTGGTGTAAGCGAGTGTATAGAATGAAATTTATTTTGCTTAAAGTATTTATATAAATCATAAATAGCTTTAATATCTTTTATAACGTTTATGTTTCGGTTAATGGATATACTTTTATAGCTATTATATTCGAAGTTATCCATAACATCTCTGGTTTTGTCATCAATATTGGCGACAAGATAGATATTGTAATCCTCTGTTAATTTTTCAAAATGGTTTTTTAAAAAATAAAACGAGTAGGGCGATGATACAATAAAACAAATATTTTTTTTCATAATCGGTGTTATGTGTATTTCTACTTAAAAATAACCTTATGCAAAGGTCGTGTAACTTTAAATAACCAAAAGTTATGTAAAAAGATTTTTCTAAAAAGATCTTTGGATTTCTCCGATAGCGAATGGCTCACATGTAAAAGATCTTCACTTTTTAATCGGTTTTTTACTTCTATGATTTGTTTGTAAGGTCTGTTGTTTTTTACGAGTTGGTAAAAAATGGTGACATTGATAAAGCTTAATCGAAACCCGAAGTATTTTTCTGTTTGGTCATTTTGCTCAGCTTTTTCGCTTAACGATTTAGTGATTTTAAGAACCTTTATTAAATCCTGAAGCATTTTTTCTTTTTTTGCTTCACTCGTATTTCGTGTAATGGAATCGGGCGATTGCAAATAATGTGCTCCTATATTTTTAACTCCCATAACCTTATTGGCCTGATAAAATACACGGGTGTTAAATTCGAAATCTTCAATGTAGATCTTTTCCAGAAATAAATTATCGACTAGCAATTCTCTTTTATATAGCTTGTTGCATGCCGAGTTCATGTATTTGTATCTGTTACAATAATCTACGCCATTGTAAACTTTGCCATCGCTATCCATTGAGACTTCGTATGCAATTTCCCCATCTGGTAATACACCTTGGGAGCCAAATTCTAGGACATCTAATTCATTTTGAATAGCAATGTCTGTAAGAGGTTTAAAGGCATCGGGTAACAGGTAGTCGTCTGCATCAAGAAAAAGCAAATAGTTACCATTAGCATTTTGTATTCCTGTATTTCTTGCACCACCTAAGCCTTTATTCTTTTGAGATATTACCTTAATGTTTGTGTGTGTGTTTGCTATCTCGTTTGCTAAGGATAAACTGTTGTCTGGCGATTCATCATTAACCATGATTATTTCAAACTCATCTTCGTTTAAACCTTGGTTAAAGGTAGAAGCAACACACTTTTCAAGGTATTGCTCTACATTGTACATTGGTATGACTATACTTAATTTAATCATTATAAATAATTGTAATAAAGGAACATAAGATACGTGAACATAAAATAAAACAGTAACACTTTTCCAATAACGATATGCTGTCTTTTGAAAAACTTTTCGGATATAAACGGATATATAATGACCAGTGGCATTAAAAACCAGGATAGATAGGCGAATCTATTCGAAAAGTTTGCTCTAATAACTAAAATCCAAAAGGCATTAGCTGTTAGGTAGATATTGAACAATTGAATGAAAATAGGGTCTTGATATTTCTTCTTAAAAACAAAATAAGCACCACTTACTACGGCGAACGAACTGTAAAAAAGAAAATCGAACCTAAAACTAGTATTTGCGAAATCCTGATGTTTATCTCCAGTTAAATAGCCGCTTAATCTGTCGTCGGCAAATCCTAATTGGGCGAATAGGTTTTCCCAAAAGCTACCTAATGCTAATGATAACGGTATGGCTAATACCCAGCCGTACATGTACCATTTAGGGTTTTTAACAAAAAGCGTTAATATGTATGCACCTACAGGTAACAGCATGGTTTGATGAAATAAGCAGGATATTGCTGCAACAGGTATAAGCACTGATTTTCTATCGTGATAGGCTAAAGCTAATACGAATAATGATGTTGCCATCCCATTTCTAATACCATTAACGCCATAAGTCCAAAATGAAAATGAAACCACAAACATGAAGAATGCATAAAACCAGTATTTTGCAAAGAATCTTTTTGAAGCTATAAAAAGCGGTACAATGTAAATCACCTCACATAACAGGAAAAAGCCATTAACGGGAATAACAGCCGAACATATTTTCATGAATTGATGAAAGAACAAGTCGTTCTGTATCGTTATTTCACCGCCCGCAGCATAGTTATTATATATCCGTGCATAGGTAATCATATCGACAAAATACTTACCACTTATTGGGCGTAAGCCCATATATAAAGTTAATGATACCAGAATAAAATATCCCATAAAACGGATATAGCCGATATTTTTCCTTTCGTTTATATCCAATAGAAATGTATGGAATAGGGTAACTAATGCTATAGCAAAGGCAGAGTAAATAAAAACCCTATAATAATATTCTAATGGTATAAGTTCTAGCATACTTTACTAATGGTTATTTTATGTTTAGATATTTCTCTGAAACAACTTCAACATCAAATTTATTAAGCAGTTTGTCTCGCTCATTTAACAAATTGTCTTTCAATTTAGTTGATTCGAGCGCATATTCAAGGGCGTCTGCAAATTTTTCTTCTTCAGGTATTGAAACATCTTTTTTAGGAATTCCTAAAGTGCCTTTGTATAGGTTGGGGGTTACTATTCCCGATTCAACAAATACGTTATCATGTTTAACATCATGCGACTGTAAACTCATTAATTCTATAATACCATCGGTACAATATGAGGATACTACAGGTGTGCCAACAGCTATCGATTCTACAATAACGTTTGGTGTACCCTCGTAATGGGATGCCAATGCTAGAACGTTTGCTTGTTTTAAATATTTATAGGGATTACTTTTTCTTCCTAAAAAATGAATATTATTGATAACATTATATTTATTGGCAAGCTCCTTAACATAATTCGTTACTGCCATATTGCCGTCTCCAACAAAAATGAGATTGGCATCTACACTTTTTTGTTGTAATAAATGGAAGGCTTTAATTAAATGCCAGGGTGATTTTTGGACAGATAACCTTCCAATAAACAAAATTGTCTTTTTTGAAAACAATTCCAGTTCTTCCTTATCGTCTATAGATTCTTCGGATAGCTCTACAAGTCTGTTTACATTATGAGGATTGTAAATGACTTCTATTTTCTCAGGAAATTTAAAACCACAATTCTCAATTAAATCGCGTTTAATATCGTTACTAATGCAAACAACTTTGTTGAATGCTCCATACAATTTTTTGTAGCTAAACCTGATTAGTTTGTTAAAACTATTGTTATCGTTTAGCTCAACGCTTTTAAGGGCATGTATGCTGCTTATTTTGTTTTCTTTGGTAAATGTTAGCGAACTGAATATATTAGCCATATCTCCGAACGCAATGGAGTGTGTGGCATTTTCCTTTTTTAAGATTTTTCTAATTTTAAATGGTGCTAAAACATAGAATAAAACTCTTTTTAAAGGGTTTAGTTCGTAAAAATCCTTATCGCTTAAAAAATATTCGTCGTTATCGTTAAAGTTTATAATGTCGGTTTTTAGCTTAATTAACTTAATGGCCTTAACATTATATCCTTTAGATCGATAATGATTGTAAAATGTAAGTGCTAAACGCTCCATGCCTCCAACACTTCCATATGGCATTATTAAAACAATGTTTTTCATTTTAATGTATTAAGCTTTTAAACAGGTTGTCCCATTTCTCCATAATCTTAACTGGTAAATAGTTTTTTGCTTTTACTTCTGCTTTTTGTCCCATGTCCTTTCTAAGCTCAGGGTTTTCTATAAGCTCGTTAATTGATGTAGCAAAACCTTCAACATCTCCGTTCTCAACTAATAGTCCGTCTTGACGTTGCGAAATTATATCTGATGGCCCATGTGGACAATCAAACGATACGCAGGGTAATCCATAAGCCATGGCCTCGATAAGCACCATGCCAAAACCTTCAAAACGAGAGGACATCACATATATTGATGCCTCTTTATACTTGTCCTGAATATTTTTTACTGGTTTATGGAAATTCACACTATCTGATATGCCTAGTTCGTTTGCTGTTTCTTGCAGATGTAAGCTTTCATCAATTTTCCCAAAGATCTTCAATGTCCAATCGGGATGTTTTTCTGCTACTTGTTTCCAACTTTGCAATAAACGCTCGTATCCTTTTTGGTAAGATTGTCTTCCAACGGCTAGAACCGTTTTGTTGCTTAGTTTTGAAGGTTCATCAGGAAGAAAGGGCAGGGGGTTCGATATTACCACCATGTTTTTCAACGCCCATTCATCTAAATTACCGTTTGTAAGCACCACAAAATTATCATACTTTTTAGCTGTATATTGCATTAATGCATATTTAGCTTTTTGAAAGATTGATGCGACAAAACTAGTTTTATCTGTTGTTACTTCTACTTGCTTAGAAACGTGTCTTTCGTAAATCATCGGGCAAGGTTTTTTTATAAAACGTGGTACAAAAAAACCTTTTAAACCATCATCGCACACCGAAATAACATCTGGACTTACCTTTTTTACAATGTTTCGAATGCCTTTTAAATATTGAGAAAAGGCGCTGAAAGCATTGCCGTTCGTAGTAATGTCATGATAAATTAACTTATCACTAAAATTATAAAACAACGGTGTGTCCCTTTGGTTGAGTGTTAATATATGCACTTCGTAACCAAGCTCGTCGGCTAGATAGCTGGCTTTAATGGAAAGTACTCTTTCCAGCCCAGCAGCTCCACAAATTTGATTAGTTATGTACAATAGTTTCATAAGCTTATATATCTTATTTTACAAAAGCTCTGCACTTTTCTTTTAATGGTTCAGCTAACTTATGGTGTAATCCTAAATTGGTAACAGAGGTATCTTTGTTTATTTTACCTTCTAAATCAAAATTAGCACTCCAGCTACCATCGTCGTTTACGTCAATTCTATTGAACAGCTCTAAAATACCATCAAATCTACAAGTGTCTACAAACGTATTGAAGCTGTTTAAAAAGATTACTGGCGTATTCATGGCTAAACATGGTAAAGCACAATGAATTCTTGATGTGATAACCAATTTTGCTTTGGCGTATTTTTTCAAACATTCTTCGGCATATAGAAACTTTTCTTCTTCGGTTTGTTGACCTGGAGGAAGTATTTGAGTTACGTAATTAGCGCTTTCAAGTAAGTCTTGATCTACTACTTTTTTAAGCTGATTGTTTATTTTTCCTAATTTGAAGATATCACCATTAAGTGTACTTCTAACCAAGTGTTTTGCACTTAGGGATACTTTTTCTTTAGTGGGGTAATTGTAAAAAGGATCTACAATATAAATATCGTCACCTCGCTCGGAGTCGTCAACTTTATAGTTGTCTAAAGTAAGCGTTAAACACCCAGTAAAATAGGCGTCGATTCCCTTTTCTTGAAGTATTTGTACAGTATATTTATCTCTACACCCAATAGGTTGGTGTTTTTTAAGGTAGGCGATACCTTTTTCGCTAAGCATGAATGGTGCCGCAGTATTATTCATGTGAAACGACACGAATAAAGGCATAACGTCTTCACTAGGTACCCAGTGCATAATGTTATGGGTAAACCACCCGTTCATAATTAACTTGGTAGGTCCTTTTGCGTATTCCCCTAATTTCTCTCTGTTCATAAACTCGTCAACAGCAGGTAAATATTGCCTTGCAGCTAAACTTTGAACATAATCGCCAACGTTATATTTTTCTTTACTTTCTCTGTATGTTAGTAGTCCGTGTTTCATATCTTATTGTATCTTATTCTTTTGTAAAATTCATATAATTTTGAAAATTTATTACGAATAATAAATTTCTTTATAGCTAGCTTATTTACTTTTTCTTCGTTTTTATTTATAATCTGTTTTAAATCTAGTGCAACAAATTTCTTTAAAAGCTCTTTTTCTTTTCCCTCATCTTCAATAACAAAGAAGGGCTTGTTTTCTTTTACTTTTTCCTGTAAACACCACCATTCGTACTCCAACCCTTTGCTCATTGTTGTGTTTTCGTTGAAATTTGAAAAGATACGATCGTAGAAGTTGTCGGGTACTTCTAATCCGAACTTTTCTGGGTTATCGTTAGCCAAGATAATACCTAAAATGGTTCTTTGGCATTTGGCACATTTATTACAGTTGGCGCCATTTCGTAGTTCGGAATAACACACTCGTAATTTTATAGATGTGTTGTTGGTGTTAACATAGGAAACCACGTTTTCAACTTTGTTGGTACGTCTTAAATGGTATCCATCGTGGATAACATTACAGGTGGCCCATTTCATTTTTTCGTCTATATTCGGACTAGAGCCCCAACCAAAATCAACTTCGTTAGTATTTGATGATCCTATGAGGATATTATCAAAATTCAACTTATAGCTTAATGGCGCTAAAACGCCCAACAAAGCCATGCCATGCTGAATTTTACCCCACCATCCTATATCTACCAAAAGCTCAATTTTATAAGTGTAAAAGTCCCTTACATTGGTTTCTATATATTGAAGCATATCGTTTGGAACAATGTGCTCTTCTTTATTAAATCTTTTAAAATCTTCCCAACGCTTGGTGTCTCCAATTTCGATATCTGCACCATGAATTGAAATTAGGTACGGGTTTAAATCATAATTTCTGGTATATGATTCGAATGAGTCTAAACCACCGCTAAATAATAAGGCAGATTTGTTTTCACTAATTGTATTCTTAATTAGGGACTTTGCAACTAGGTCACCTTTTAAGCTTTTGTTGGGATGGTATTTTGTGAATTCTTCTTTTAAATTAATTAAAGCATTGTAGAACGTTTCGTCAACTTCATTTATATGTACATCGAATCCAACAAACCATGCGATAGGCATTAAGTTTGCCAAAAGTGGTATTACTGCAATGCTTTCTGGGATATCGCTTACGTTAATTTGATACTTAGAGTAATATGGATTATTTAGGTTGAAGTATTTTGAAAATGATTTGGCAACGCTATAGTCATAGCATATTTTTTTGCCATCATCTTCAAAACTTATCTTATTTAATATAAAGCCTTCCATGATTATTTTTTGTTTACTTTGTTTAATACGGATTTAAAGGAATTTTTAAACAATTCTTTTTCAAAGTCGATCATTCCTAAAAAGTAAATTATAAGCCCGTATGCTACGGTGTAAGTTGTTCCTTTTATTACAAAATTCACCCAGCCGTCTCCAGGTATATAGTTTACAAAATAGCTTAAGCCAACTACTATTAGTAAGGCTAAACAGGTTTTGTTTAGTAGTTCTTTAAAAAATCTTATAATGTTCAATCCTATAGTTTTGTGGTAATAAAAATTCATGACATTTTGAACAATTAACCATCCGGATATAGAACCAGACATCATACCAATAGCCCCATAGGGTTTTGCTAGAAAAGCGCCTGTGGCTGTTCCTATTATCATAAAGGATAAATACAGAATAGCTTTGAACGATAATTTGTTTTTGGCTTCTAGTATTGAATTACCAAACCCTTGAATTAAAGGTAGGGTATAGGCTACCATAATCATTAATGCGATTATCCAGGATTCGTAACTGCCTTCTTCTCCTAATTCACCACCAACCCATAGATTAACAAATTGTCTACCTAAAAAGATAAAAGCAATTAGGATATACATTAATATTATAAATGATATTCTTCCAATTTTAATCATCATGGAGGTGAGTTCTTCACCCGTTGCGTTACCAACAGACATTTGCGTTGCTCTTGGCAGAAAAACACTGGATATGGCTGTTGAAAAAGCGCCGTAATAGGTTCCTAAAAGAATACCTATACCGTAAATGGTTAAGACTTCTGGGGTACAAACACGTCCTAGTACCCAATGGCCTGCTTTCCATTGAAAAAGTGCTACCAAGGCGAATACAAAGATCCAGGTTGAGTAACTAAAAATATGCTTTACAAATTTAACCGAGAACTCATGTAGCTTTATTCTAATTTTAAGTTTCTTAAATACGTAGTACGCCGTTATTGAAATAATAAGAATATTGAACACGGTTTCGATAACAACGAGGGCAATGGCTTTTCCTCCAAATGATAAAACAGCAACAATGGTTAAACAACGCATAAGGTATCTAACAATATTAAGCGCCTTAGGAAAGACAAATGCCTCGTAGCCATAGCACATTCCTGTTAATGAACCTCCTGGTAGTCCTATAGCTAAATTGAATATTAACAACACAAAAATAACTCGGGCGATTTCAATTTCTTCGGGAGTCATTTTTGTAAAATAAGAATCTATATAGTTGTAAAATATAGCTCCCAAAATGATTACGATTGTTGAAATAATCGAGTAAAGAATCATTGTTGTAGCCAGAAAATTTTCAAGTCCTTTTTTGTCTTTTTCTGCTTTATATTTAGCTACAAACCGTATGGTGGTATTGTTTAGTCCGAAATCTAAAAGGGAAATAGTACCTACCAGTGCCCCCACGGTTAGGTATATGCCATATTCATTTTTTCCCAAATGATTCAATATGAATGGAGTCATCAATAACCCTATTACATTGGTTAAAAATATGGTTACGTAATTTAATAATGCTCCTTTTTTTAGTTGGCTCAAAACTCTAGGTTTTATCTGGTTATCAGATTATAATTTATAATCTTCCATTCACATTTTCATTAAGTACCCCTTTAACGTCGTATAAAATTCCGTTAGGGGATAGTAATGATTTTAAATCTTCTTTTAAAAAGGCATTATGAGCTACGGTTAAAACGACAGCTTCAAATGTGTCTTTTGGTAATTTAGTTACTGTGGTTAAATCGTATTCATGTTTTACTTCCTCAGGATTAGCCCATGGGTCGTATATGGTAACTTCTGTTCCATAGCTTTTTAGCTGATTGATAACATCTACGGCTTTGGTATTTCTAACATCCGGACAATTTTCCTTAAACGTTATGCCTAATACTAAAACTTTAGCTTCTTTTATTCGTATGTCGTTCTGCACCATAAGTTTAATAACCTCTGCTGCTACGTATTGCCCCATACTATCATTTACACGACGACCGGCTAAAATAATTTCCGGATGGTAACCTACTTCTTGAGCTTTTTGAGCTAGATAGTAAGGGTCTACACCAATACAGTGCCCACCTACAAGCCCCGGTTTAAATGATAAAAAGTTCCATTTGGTGCCTGCGGCTTCTAATACCGATTGTGTATCGATGTCTAGTAAATTAAAAATTTTAGCAAGCTCATTTACAAATGCAATGTTTATATCGCGTTGTGAGTTTTCGATAACTTTTGCAGCTTCAGCAACCTTAATGGTTGGTGCTAAATGTGTTCCAGCTGTAATAATACTGGCGTATAAGGCATCAACTTTTTTGCCTATTTCGGGTGTTGATCCTGCTGTAACTTTTAATATCTTGTCTACGGTGTGTAATTTGTCTCCCGGATTTATACGTTCTGGTGAATAACCCGCATAAAAATCTTGGTTGAATTTAAGCCCGCTTATCCTTTCAAGAATTGGTACACACTCATCTTCTGTAACGCCGGGATAAACTGTTGATTCGTATATAACGATATCTCCTTCTTTTAAAACCTTGGCTACAGTTTCACTGGACTTATATAGTGGTGTTAAATCAGGTTTATTGTTCTTATCGATAGGGGTAGGAACTGTAACAATATAGTAGTTGCAGTCTTTAATGTCTTCGGTGTTTGAAGAACAAAATAACCCAGCATCGTTATTTAAATTGTTTTTTAAAACAGGTTTTAAAATGTCCGGTTCAACTTCTAGAGTAGAATCGTTACCTTGCTTTAATTCATTAATTCGTTTTTGATTAATGTCAAAGCCAACAACGGCATATTTAGTTGCAAAAAGTCTTGCCAAAGGTAAGCCAACATAACCTAACCCTATAATAGCAATTTTGATATCTTTCATTTTCTATTTTAAAATATCCCTTATTTTAAATTTTCCCAGTACCATTTTATAGCTTCTTTTAAGCCTTTACTAATATTGTACTCAGGATTGTAATTCAATAATTGTTTTGCTTTGTCTATAGAAGCCATAGAGTGGGGGATATCTCCAATTCTATTGCCTCCGTGTTTTATTTCAATGTCTTTTATTGCGCTATCAAATTCAGACAAATATTCTTTTAATAATATAGTTAACTCCAGTAAAGTGGTTCTTTCGCCATGGGCTACATTATATACGGTGTTTAATGCTTCGGTATTTGTTGTGGTTAATGCATTTATATTCATTTGAACCACATTGTCTATATATGTAAAATCCCTCGAGTAACTTCCATCTCCATTAATAATAGGGGATTCATGTTTCATAAACTGCTTCACGAATTTAGGTATCACTGCGGCATAATCACCTTCTGGGTCTTGTCTTCTTCCAAACACATTAAAATACCTCAATCCTATAGTGTCTAAATTATATACGGAATGAAAAACATCTGCATATAATTCATTTACATATTTTGTAATAGCATAAGGGGAAAGTGGCTTTCCAATAGTGTCTTCAACCTTAGGCAATGCTTGATGGTCTCCATAAGTAGAAGAGCTGGCGGCGTATATAAATCGTTTAACACCAACTTCCTTAGCTGCTACAAGCATATTTAAAAACCCGGACACATTAACATCGTTTGTGGTAATAGGATCTTTAATTGACCTAGGGACAGATCCTAATGCTGCTTGATGCAAAACATAATCGACGTTTTTGCAGCTTTTTCTACAATCTTCAATGTTTCTTATATCTCCTTCTATTAATGTAAAATTATCGTCATTAATAAAAGGTGCAATATTTTCTCTTTTTCCGGTTGAAAAATTATCAAGGCAAACAACCGAAATACCGTGGCTTAGTAAATACTCACATAAATTGGAACCAATAAATCCTGCTCCTCCAGTTACAAGAACTTGCTTACCTTTTAATATGTCTAATCTTTGATAGGCCATTTCGCATTTGGAGGTTTAAAATTTATTCCCGACAAATATTAAAAAAATAAACTTAAAAGGTTAACTAAATATACTAAGGTTTAGTTTTTCCCGATGAAATTCAAAAATGTGTTAAAAAAACCGATTAAGTAATGATTTTGGTTAGTTTTTAAAGTTAAAAACACACCTTAATATACAGTATTACAATTACAAGTGGTTTTTTGTTGAGCAAGGCCATTTTTCAGTTTAAACTTACAGTGAAATCAAACCATAAAAATCGATGATATGCGTAGTTTTACTATTAATGAAAAACAAAAATGTAGTTAACCGATTTTAATTACAGTTTTAGCGAAATAACAGTACTATACACTTTTTGCTTTAAAACAATTACTAAATTTACACCGTTAAAAACAAAATTGAATTGATTAATAGCGTTATTGATTTGATTAAAATTAAATGAATATTTAAAGACACAAAATCTCTCATATAGTTTAAATTGAAAAATTTTAGATTATATTTTTTTAAATCCATTTAATGATAATTCAAAATCGAGCTAATAATTTAAAATTAATTTTGTTGTAATGTGTACGACGAGGGGATCATCAGGAAAAATATTTAGTTTTTAATAACGTAGTAATTATGCTATGCTAGATATCCTATGTCCTAAAAGTTAAGTTTAATAATTTTTTTGAATTTTAATGTTGACTAAAACAAAAATATATTTATCGTCCCCTCACATGGGAGGCTCAGAACAAAAGTTTGTTGATGAGGCTTTTAGAACGAATTGGATCTCCCCACTTGGACCAAACGTAGATGGTTTTGAAGAAGATCTAAGACAGTACTTAGGGAACAATAAATATGTAGCAGCATTAAGTTCTGGAACTGCTGCAATTCACTTAGCATTACAATTACTTAATGTTTCAAAAGGCGACGAAGTAATGTGCCAGAGCTTTACGTTCTCTGCTTCGGCTAATCCTATTATGTATCAAGGAGCTACACCTGTATTTATTGATAGCGAATCTGATACATGGAATATGTCTCCAGAATTACTTGAGGTAGCTATTAAGGATAGAATTGAAAAGTATAAAAAACCAAAGGCTATTATAGCAGTTCACTTATATGGTATGCCTTATAAGGCAAATGAAATTAATGCTATTGCCGAGAAATACGAAATCCCAGTAATTGAAGATAGTGCAGAGGCTTTGGGAAGCACCTATTTTGGTAAAACATGTGGTACGCTTTCAGATATTGCCATTTTATCTTTCAACGGAAATAAAATAATTACCACTTCTGGTGGAGGCGCTTTAATAACTAATGACTTGGAGTTGAAAAACAAAGCTGTTTTCTTATCAACCCAAGCTAGAGATAAAGCACCTCATTACGAGCACTCAACTGTAGGTTTTAATTACAGAATGAGTAATGTTTTAGCGGGTATTGGTCGCGGACAAATGGAGGTTTTGGATGATCGCGTTAAAGCCAGAAGAGAAAACTATAATTTTTATAAAACAAACTTATCTAATATTGATTCAATCAGCTTTTTAGAAGAACCAGAAGGATTTTTCTCAAACAGATGGATTACATGTATTAAAACAGACTCCTATGAAACCCGAGAAGCAATAAGACATGCTTTGCTCGAAGATGATGTAGAGTCCAGACCCCTATGGAAACCCATGCATGTGCAACCTGTTTATAAAGATTGCTTGAATTTTACAAATGGTATTTCGGAAGACCTCTTTGATAAAGGGCTTTGTTTACCAAGTGGCTCGGATTTAAGTCAAGATGACTTAAATAGAATAATTAACTTAATTACAAAAACTCTCTAATCTTATGATAAATAATTACTTTTCTTACATTTCTCAAAAGCATGCGTCGAAGTGGCTTGTTTTTGGTATTGATATGGCTATTGTTTTATCAACCTTTTTTCTGGCCTATTTTATTAGGTTTAATTTTACATTGAATTTTGACTTAAAGCAATTTTTGATTCAGGTGCCATTTTTGGCAGCTGTGGCTTCTTTTAGCTTTTTATTAATAGGTTCTTTTAAAAGTGTTATTAGACATACAGGGTTTACTGATGTTGTAAACTTATTTAAAGCAATTGCTGTTATGTCATTAGTTTGTATAACTGCGGTATCGGTTAACAGAACTTTAGGGATCCTTCCTGAGTTTACTATACCAATGTCTATTATAGTTATGCATGCCTTGTTAAGTTTTGTTGCACTTAGTGCGAGCAGATTACTTTTCAAAATGACTTATAAGTATTTAAAATGTAAATTTATTTCGTCAAAAAATGTTTTAATCTATGGTACTGGCGACTCAGGCATAGTAACTTACAATGCTTTAATTAGCAATGTGAGTACAAAATTCCAGGTTGTTGGATTTGTTGATGATAACTCGAAAAAGAAAGGAAAATCAATAAACGGTATTTCTATTATTTCCAAAGATAGAATCAATAATGCTTTCATTGAATCAAATCAAATAGATGAATTAATCATTGCTTCAAAAAACATAGAAAAGGAAAATTTAATCGATTTCGTGAACTTAAACATGAAAATCACTAAAGTTCCACCTATCGAAAATTGGATTAATGGCGAACTAAATGTTAAGCAAATAAAACAAGTGCAAATAGAAGATTTATTAGGAAGACCTCCTATTCAAATAAACAATCCTAATTTAATAAACGAATTTACTGGCGAAACTGTTATTGTTACTGGTGCAGCAGGATCTATTGGAAGTGAGCTGGTTAAACAACTTTCTAATTTTGCCGTTAAAAAATTGATCTTAGTAGATCAGGCTGAATCTGCGCTTTACGATGTGCAACAGGAATTAAAGCAAAGAGGTAAACATAATTTTGTTGCTATTGTAGCAGATATTCGTGATGGTTTAAGAATAGATAATATCTTTCAAAGCCATAAACCAACTATGGTTTTCCATGCTGCTGCATATAAACATGTACCTTTAATGGAAAAATCGCCATACGAAGCTATTAAGATTAATGTTAATGGTACTAAACTTTTAGCAGATACAGCATCGCGTTATAACGTGAAGAAGTTTGTTTTTGTTTCTACAGACAAAGCTGTAAACCCAACAAGTGTTATGGGAGCTACTAAGAGAATGGCAGAAATGTACATTAGCTGTTTGCAAAAAGAGAGCAAAACCAAGTTTATTACAACGCGATTTGGTAACGTATTAGGATCTAACGGATCTGTTATTCCATTATTTAAAAGACAAATTGAAAAAGGTGGGCCACTTACTTTAACTCACAAAGATATTACCAGATATTTCATGACAATCCCTGAGGCATCTCAGTTGGTGTTAGAGGCTGGAACAATGGGTAAAGGTGGTGAAATCTTTATATTCGATATGGGTGAGTCTGTTAAGATATACGACTTAGCTAAGAACATGATAAAGCTTTCAGGACTTAGATTCCCAGACGATATAGATATTACAATTACAGGATTAAGACCTGGTGAAAAATTATATGAGGAGTTATTAGCTAATGGTGAAAACACATTATCTACATACCACAAAAAGATATTAATTAGTAAAACCAGGGAATTAGATTACGAAAAAATCAAAGCAGAAATCGAAGAACTATGTATTACAAATCGTTTCCAAAATAACAATATTGTTATGAAAATGAAACGATTAATACCAGAATACAAATCTAACAATTCAGATTACGAAAGATTTGATAAGAGAGTTCAGATTTACAAAAAAGCCAAAGGGATAACTGCAAATAGAGCTGATAAAAATTACGGTAACCTGTAATGCACTATTGTAATCTATAATTTCCCCAAATAAAATATTAAGAATGAACATATCACTTATAAAAAGTAAACTATTAATTGCAATATTGGTAATTAGTACGTTTCTAACTTCTTGTGCATCAAAAAAAGATATCGTTTACTTTCAAAACGCTAAAAGCTTTGAAACGATTGTAGATACCGATACTTTTAAAGCTAAGCTAAAAGTTGGCGATATTGTAAGTGTTTATGTTTCTACTTTAGATCAAACCGTAACGCAGCCATATAATTTAGTTAGAAATACTGGAGGGCAAGGCGAACTGATAGACTACTTAATAGATGTTGATGGTAATATAGATTATCCTGTTTTAGGTAAAGTAAAGTTGTTGGGGCTTACTGTTGAAGAGGCTAAAAACCTGTTTAAGAAAAAATTTGCAGATGGGCAACTATTAAAAGATCCTGTGGTTATTTTCCGCGTTCTTAATTTTAGAGTTACAGTAGCAGGAGAAGTTAATAGGCCAGGCGTTTATCCTGTTTCGGGAGAACGCGTTTCTATTTTAGAAGCACTTGGTTTGGCTGGAGACTTAACCATAAAAGGTCGTAGAGATAACATATTGGTAGTTAGGGATTTTAATGGCACAAAAACATATACAAGAATCGATTTAACTAATAAAGAAGTTTTTAATTCACCTGTTTATTATTTAACTCAAAATGATTATGTTTATGTAGAGCCTAACAACTCGGCAATAAGTGGTGCTTCCGGTGATGCAAGAATTGGTAATTTAATTACAATTACATCTTTTCTTATAACTACAGCTCTTATATTCATTACTAGAAATTAGAACTATACTATGGCATTAGTCGACAATAATAACCTATCTGATAATACTTCTGAGAAATTTAATCTTAAGAAAACACTTTCTATATATTTTAAGCAATGGAAATGGTTTGTATTAAGCTGTATATTTTTTTTATGTTTAGCCTATGCGCATTTAAGGTATTCAACACCTCAGTATTTAGCTGTTGCTAAAATTATGCTCTTGGATGATAAAGATGCTTCTTCTGCAAGTGCATTAAAGGATTTGTCTATTTTTTCCGAGAAAGAAGATGCCATGGTTGAGGATGAAATTCAGGTGGTTAAATCCAGAAGTTTTTTAAGAAATATTATTAAAAGATTAGGCTTAAATGTTAGCTATTATATAAAAGGACGTGTTAATGAGTCTGAGCTTTATAAGAATTCTCCGTTAACTATTAACTTTATTGAATCTGATTCTGTAATTAATAAAACAAACTTTAATTTTTATGTTGAAGTTCTTTCTTCTACAAATTTTAATTTTAGAATTAATGAAGAAGATGTTCCTACTAAATATACGTTTGGAACAACAGTACCTACGTTTTTTGGAGGTATGATAATTACACCTAAGAATAAAAACATAGAAAGCTATATTGGAAGCAATATTAGGGTAAAAATAACGCCGATGGAATATTTGGCAGAATCTCTAAAGTATAGAGTTTCTATTATGCCTACAGCTAAATCATCGAAAGTTATTGAAGTTAGCTTAACCGATCCGGTTATACAAAAAGCTAAGGATATAGTAAACACGTTGATCGATGAATATAATACGTCTACCATTCAGAAGAAAAATGAAATATCAAAAAACACAGCTAACTTTATTGATAAACGTGTTGAGCTAATAGCTTCAGATCTGGTTAATGTAGATGATAGTATTGTAAAGTTTAAAACTGGGAATAAAATAACCGACGTGGCTTCAGAAACCGGTCAGTTTATTAGTTCTAGTGCATTAAATGAGCAACAATTAGATGCTACAAGAATGCAATTAAACCAATTAAGCTTTATGGAAGATGCATTGGGCGACGATACTTCCCAATATCAAGCTATACCATCTAATTTAGGTTTAGGAGATGCTGCTATTACACAACTTTCGGGAAGGTATAATGAGTTGCTTGAAAGAAGAAGAACACTTTTAAAAAGTGCTGGTGAACAAAACCCTATTGTTTTAGAACTGGATCAAACAATAAAAAGTGTAAGAGATAATCTTCAACAAAGTATTTCTAATTCAAGTAAATCTGTTAGAATTCAATTAGGTAGCTTAGAAAGTCAATCGAAAAGAATTAACTCTAAAATATTTTCTGTACCAGGACAAGAACGTAGATTACGATCTATTGAAAGAAAACAAGGTATAAAAGAATCCTTATATCTATACTTATTACAAAAAAGGGAAGAAGCAACGATATCTTTAACTGCTACCTCTCCAAGTGCAAAAATAATTGATGAAGCTTATAATAGTAAAGGTGGGCCTGTATCGCCTAACAAAGAAGGTACCTATATTATAGCATTGTTCTTTGGACTAATGCTTCCTTTTTCGGTTATATATGTAAAGGATTTATTAGATACTAAAATTCATAATAAAGAAGATTTAGAAAAAGAGATTAAAAACCTAACTGTTTTAGGTGAAATTCCTAGAGTAAAAGGTAGCGATAAAGCTTTAATAGAACGTAACGACAGGTCTATTTTATCTGAATCGTTTAGAATAATAAGAACAAACTTCGACTATGTAAAACGAGGTAGGGAAGCTGGAAATTATGATAATGTAGTTTTTGTAACTTCGACTATAAATGGAGAAGGAAAATCCTTTTTTAGTTTAAACATGGCGCTTACATTGGCCAATACTAATAAACGAGTTTTACTTCTGGGTGCAGATATTAGAAACCCTCAAATTTATTCTGCAATTAATAACAAAAAAGGTAAGGATATTGAAAAAATAGGACTTACAGAATTTTTAGTTGATAAGTCTATAATAGTTGGTGAAACTATTAATCCATACGATATTAATGGAATAAATGTTGATATTTTACTTTCAGGAAAAGTACCGCCAAATCCTGCTGAATTATTGATGAACGATAGAGTAAAGGATTTATTCGATTCTGTTTCTCAACAGTATGATTATGTTATCGTAGATACAGCACCAGCTATGCTTGTTACCGATACGTTATTAATAAGCGAATACGCAGGTCATACCATTTATTTAACCAGAGCGGAATATACCGAAAAACGTATATTGAATTTTGCTAAAGAACTACATGCAGAAAAGAAACTTAACGGTATGATGCTTGTAGTTAATGATGTAAAGCAGTCTAATTTTGGTTATGGAGCCAAATATGGTTACTACGGAGCACCAAAAAAGAAAGGTTTGTTTAGAAGAAGGTCTTAAATAACCGAAAATGTCCGGTTGGTATTTTTGATTATCTTGCCAATATTCTCATTTACTTTTTTATTACTCAATATAAGATTGGAAATCTTATCTACATGTCTTTCATGATGAATATCGGAACCAATAAAATCGACTAATTGTTTATCGATTAAATAATTAGCCGTTTTTTCAACAGGTTTACCATAATAAGCACTTAGTGAAAGCATATTAAGTTGAAAAAAACAGCCCAGTTGCTTAAGTCTTTTATAATAGTTTAGGTTGTTGTGATAGAATGAATAACGTTCTGGGTGTGCTAAAACAGGCAGGTAGCCCTTCGTTTTAATTTTAAAAATGATACTTTCTAAATTTATCGGTGCTTGATAGTACGACATTTCAATAAGTACATAATCTCTTTTTAAGGTAAATAAGTTTCTACTTTCTAATAAGCTTTCAAAATTACTATCAAGCATATATTCGGCAGCTGGATTTAATGTAATGCTATTAAGAAGTTTTGAATCTAAAGCCCCCAATAGTCTCTGATATGCATCTCCGATAGAGTCATCTGTATTGGGATAAGTATCTTGCATGACATGTGGCGTAGGGATAAATTGTTTTATACCTAGCCCTTTCATTCCTTCTATTAAACGCAAAGAATCTTCAATATTCGTTGCACCATCATCAATACCTGGAAGAATGTGATTATGGATATCTACGAAATCTTCTAATAAATCTTTTAGGAATAATTTTTTAGAAAAAAAACGGAGCATTATAGTGTTATAGTATTTACTTTAAGTTAGGTACTCAATTTTAGTTGTCATAAAACTGAAAAGCATCAATAATTATTTGATCATCAACCAGACGGTCAATTACAGGGTTACCAATCGATTCTAATAGTACAAAATTGATGTTACCGTGATTGTTCTTTTTATCGTATTTAAGCAATTCAATTATTGGAGCGTACTCTTCTTTGTTAATCGTAACCTTTCCGTAATAATTAATGAATAAATCCTTGATGTCTATTGTTGTTTGCTTAGGGAACCCTGCTAACTCAGTAGAAATGTAACAGGCTAAAACCATACCTACAATAATGGCCTCTCCATGCAACAAGGTTGTTTTATCAGGATTGCTTAAAAAATAAGATTCTATAGCGTGACCAAGCGTATGACCAAAGTTTAAAGTTTTACGCAGATTATCTTCGTATGGGTCATTTTCAACCACATTCTTTTTAATCAAAACAGATTCATAGATTAAAATATCTAAATCGTTTAAAGTTAATTTGGATAAATCCTTAAACTTGTTCCAATAAGCAACATCGCTAATTAATCCGTGCTTTAGCATTTCAGCCAAACCAGAACGCATTTGATTTTGCGCTAACGTATTAAGATATGTAGTATCGATTAAAACCAGATCGGGATCGCTAATAACACCTATTTGGTTTTTTAAATGCCCTAAATCTACTCCGGTTTTTCCGCCAACAGAGGCATCAACCATCGAGAGCAAGGTAGTAGGAACATTAATATAGGCAATCCCTCTTTTAAAGGTACAAGCAGTAAAGCCACCCATATCGGTAATAACACCGCCACCTATATTTATAAGTAAGCTTTTTCTATCGGCATCCTGCTCCGAAAGTGTATTCCAGATTCCAACGCAAGTATCTATAGTTTTATTAATTTCTCCAGATTCAATTTCAATAATCTCGATAACAATATCTGTTTCAAGCTTTTCCAAGAAATAAGGCAAACAATGTTGATGCGTATTTTCATCAACCAAAATAAATATTTTAGAGAAGTTACGCTCTTTAATATGTTTATTTAGAGGGGTATAGCATGCATCGTTAAAATGAATTGTGCATTCATTTGTGGTAATAGAATCCATAAAAAAAATGTGTGTCTTAAAAGTTGGTGAAATTAAGGAGATTTTACATAAAATGATAGTATTTTATACATAAAATGATAGTATTTTACATAAACGAAATTACATATATGGTTATATTTGCTCAAATTTTTTATATGAGTACAAGACAAATATTCGATAACACAGAAGTTGCATTCTCGTTAAAGAATGATTCTGAATTAGAGCGCGCTTATTTTTTATTTAAAATGATTTCTATCGAACCTTTAGTTAGGATAGGTACAGCAGCTACTAACTTTGCTATTAAAGCAAGATTGCCTATTGAAGGTTTAATCCGTTCTACAGTATTTGATCATTTTTGTGGTGGTGTTAATGAAGCAGATTGCCTACCGGTAATTGATAAAATGTTTTCAAATGGTGTAAGCTCGGTGTTGGATTATTCTGTTGAAGGAAAAGAAAGTGATAAAGAGTTTGATTCCGCAATGGGTACCATTCTTAATATTATTGACTTTGCTAAGGATAAAGACGCTATTCCAATAGCGGTTTTTAAACCTACTGGCTTTGGTAGATTAGCGTTATATGAAAAAGTTGGCAGTGGTAAAACTTTAACCGAAAGCGAACAGAAAGAATGGGATAATATTGAAAATAGATTCGATATAGTTTGTAAAAAGGCGAAAGATAATGACATTGCTATATTAATCGATTCTGAAGAAAGCTGGATGCAAGATGCCGCTGATGCATTAGTAACTAAAATGATGCAAAAGTATAATACTGAAAAACCTATTGTATTTAATACGTTGCAAATGTATAGGCACGATAGGCTGGCCTTTTTAAAAAAGGAACATAAAAAAGCAGAAGCGGGTAACTATTTTCTTGGTTATAAATTGGTTCGGGGCGCTTATATGGAAAAGGAAAATGAAAGAGCTGAAGAACAAGGATATGTTTCCCCGATTTGCGTAAGTAAAGCTGCTACAGACGAAAACTTTGATCAGGGATTAAGATATGTTATAGACAATTTGGACCGTATATCTCTTTTTGCAGGAACCCATAATGAAGAAAGCTCGTATTTGTTAATCGAGTTAATGGCTAACAAAGGTTTGCAAAATAATGATGAGCGTATTTGGTTTGGTCAATTGTATGGTATGAGTGATCATATTAGTTTTAATTTGGCAAAGAATGGTTATAATGTTGCTAAATATATGCCTTTCGGGCCTGTAAATGATGTTATGCCTTATTTAATTAGAAGGGCAGAGGAAAACACTTCTGTTGCTGGGCAAACGAGTAGGGAGCTAATGCTTATAACGAAAGAAAAGAAACGCAGAAAGAAATTGTAATTTAAACATATTTCTTTAAAATAGATTTAACTTCCGGGTTAGGCATATTGGGTGTAATAGCAGCTAATTCGGAAAAGTTAATTTTACTAGTTTCAAGGTTGTTATTTGGTTTAACCAAAAGTATACTTTCATTTTTAGTAGAGATTAAGGTTTCGTGTTTCGAAACAATGTCCTCATGAAGTTTCTCTCCCGGACGAAGCCCAGTAATTTTTATATCAATGCTTTTATTAACAGCATTATAAAGGACTATAACTCTTTTGGCTAAATCAATTATTTTAATGGGGTCACCCATATTGAAAGTATAGGTGTTGCTTTCATCTTTATTAAACGTTGCTATTTCAAGGATTAAAGTACAGGCTTTATTCTTATTAATAAAATAACGGGAAATAGCTTTGTTTGTAATGGTAATCGGCATACCAGACTCTATCTGCTTTTTAAAAAGCGGTAAAACAGATCCGTTAGAACCAAGTATATTACCAAATCTGGTTATAGTGAACTGCGTTTTTGATCCCGAGGATATATGGTCGAGATAATTTTCAGCAATGCGTTTGGACATTCCCATAACACTTACGGGGTTTACGGCCTTATCTGTTGAAATGAATATAAATTTCTTCACATCATGTTCTGTAGATAAGTCTGCTAGCAGTTTTGTACCAAAAATATTAAGCTTAACAGCTTCATATGGGTTTGCTTCCATTAATGGTACATGTTTGTATGCGGCAGAATGAAAGATAAGTGTAGGCTTGTAAGTTTCAAAAAGGTGTCTTAGTGTAGGTTCTTCGATAATATTTAAAAGGAGAAAATCAACATTTTCTGTGTTTTCAAACTCTAAATCCTTTATAAGATCATATAAAGGAGATTCTGCAACATCTACCAAAATAAGTCTTTTATAGCGACAGGCCAATAATTGTTTTGAAAGTTCACTTCCTATAGAACCAGCAGCTCCAGTAATTAAAATTACATCATTGGAAAAATCAAAATTATTTAATTCTTCGTGATGTGTTTTTTTAATGGGAAATAACCCGGAATTAATTAATAATTGGTCTATATGGTTAGAAGTAGACGTATTCATTTTAGACTATAGGTTGGCTTAAATGTCTTGCATTGGGGTGAATGATACATGCAAAGTAAGCATAATAATACTTTAAGCCAAACAGAGTTGCGCATAAAACTACTTGGTGATAACTTTAACTACGGTAATACAAATAAGCTTTAAGTCAAAAAAGAAATTACGCTTCTTAATATACTCTTTATTGAATTTTAATTTATCAGGAATAATGGTATTGATGAAGAAGTCCTCTGGGTCTTCTGCGGCCTTTAGTAGTTCTACCTCATTTCTGTATTTTAATGACGCTAGTCCTGTAATACCCGGTCTAACAACAAAAATTTTCATGTCGTCATTACTGTAAAAATTCACATAATGTCTTAGTTCGGGTCTTGGCCCTACAAAACTCATGTCTCCTTTTAGGATGTTTATTAGTTGAGGAAATTCATCAATTTTATAACGTCTTAAAAAATAACCGATTTTGGTAACCCTGGAATCGTTATTTCCTAAGGTAAGCAATCCTTTTTTTTGCGATTGCACACGCATTGTGCGAAACTTAAAAATATTAAAGTCGATATTGTCCTTACCAACACGACCTTGAACAAAAAAAACAGGCCCTTTAGAATCTAATTTAATTAAAACAGCTATTAATAATAGAATAGGGGATAAAAGGGTTAATCCTATTATAGAAAAAATAACATCGAAACTACGTTTAAGCATTGCTATCTATTCTATTTTTAAATGGGTTATAGTGGCAATGCTATCACAGTTTTCAACAATCAAAACGATGTCCTTCTTTTCAAAACTTCCTTCAATATTGTATACACCACATGGTTCTTGTCTTGCTTTGCTTTCAGAAAAATTAATGCTTCCTTTCTTTAAAAGATAGTTTATAGCTGTAGAATCTAAATTGTTATACACAATTTTTTTCGATCTAATATTTTTTAAAACCCTTGCATCAGGGCCGTAGCTGCAGGATGTTTTTTTACCGTTTAAAAAGAAAGCTAAAATTATTAATCCGATTGAAAAACCTCCCAGATAATAGCCAATACGCTGTATCAGTTTCATTTAATGTGTTTAGTGAAATAAATCGGAATTGTATTCAATTAAAAGATAAGCAGATTAACATCGCTAAAATCCAGATCGAACCAATCACCTACAGATTTACTAGTTAAAATTCCGTGGTAAAAATACAACCCATTTTTTAAACCTTTATCAAATCTTAAAGAATTTTCTATACCGCCTTCTTCAGCAATTTTTAATAAATAAGGTGTGAAGAAGTTACTTAAAGAAACAGATGCCGTACGTGAATATCTGGCTAAAATATTAGGAACACAATAATGTATAACGTTATGTTTAATAAACGTTGGTCTTTTGTGTGTAGTTACTTCGCTGGTTTCTATACATCCACCCATATCTATGCTTACATCAATAACAATTGCGCCTTTTTTCATGGATCGTACCATGTCTTCTGAAACAATTACCGGAGCTCTATTTTTTCCTCGTACCGCCCCAATAACAACGTTACAGCGTTTTAAGGCTTTTGTTAAACTTTTTGGAGTAATTGTAGATGTAAAAAACGGTCTGCCCAGATTGGTCTGTATGCGTCTTAGTTTTGTAATGGAATTATCGAATACTTTAATATTCGCACCAAGTCCAATAGAACTTCTTGCTGCAAATTCGCCAACTGTCCCGGCGCCTAATATAACCACCTCAATAGGCGGTACGCCACTAATGTTTCCAAACATGAGTCCATTACCGTTGCCATCTTTGGTATCAGACAATAATTCGGCGGCTATTAGTACAGAAGCTGTCCCTGCAATTTCGCTTAACGATCTCACAGCTGGGTAAGTACCATCTGCATCGCGAATAAATTCAAATGCTAATGCAGTTATTCGTTTTGCGGCTAGTGCTTCAAAATATTTTTTAGACTGGGTTTTTATCTGCAGTGCAGATATTAATATGGTTTGCGGATTAATAAGTTTGATTTGCTCTATACTTGGGGGCTCAACTTTAAGAATCATAGGACATGCATACACTTTAGCAGTGTCCTTTGTGATTTCTGCACCGGCTTCACTATAGTCTTTATCACTAAAGCTAGCGCCATTCCCGGCACCCGATTCCAATAATACTCTATGACCGTTACTTACAAGGGCAAATACAGCATCCGGTGTTAAACATACTCGTTTTTCTTGAAAGGCGGTCTCTTTTGGAATCCCAATAAACAGCTCCCCCTTACGTTTAAGTATTTCAAGAGTTTCTTCTTGTGGTAAAAGTTGTTGTTTAGTAAAAGGCGAGAGCGATTTTGACATGGTTAGTTCAATTATTTAAAAAATCAAATTACAAATAATTTTTTTATTGTTAACACAAACTAAAAATATTTTTCAACCGTAAAAATAACCATATAATCATTGGTTATTTCGTTTTGTAGGAAAAAATGTCACAAAAAATACAATTATTCCTTAAAATATTTTAAATTAATTATTTATATGTTTGCACTATAACCATTTTTATGATTAAACATTTATCCTATCATTTAATCTTGTTATTCTCTATAACTTCTTTTTCTCAAGAATACAGAATTAATGGATCCGCTAAGGATGATAATAATAATCCAATTGCGTATGCTAACGTAATAGTTACAGGTCTTGGAGTTTCCAAAACGGTAAATGGAACGTCTACAGATGAAAATGGTTATTTTATAATAGAAAACCTAAAGCCAGGTGATTATGTTTTAAAAATTAGTTTTCTTGGATTTAAAGCTTTTATGACTAGGGTAGAGCTCGACAGGAATATTAATTTTAAAACCATCACGCTTAAGGAAAATTTAGAAGCTCTTGATGGGGTTACAGTAGTTGCAAACAGACCTACTATTAAGCGAACGGTAGACCGTTTGGTGTTTAATGTAGAAAATTCCACTTTATCTAATAATAATGTGCTGGATGTTTTAAAGCACACGCCAGGGGTTTTGGTGCATGATGGTACTATAACGGTAAAGCAATCAACCCCTACAGTATACATAAATGATAGAAAAGTACATTTGTCTTCAAGTGAAATCCAGCAACTTTTGGAGGGTACTTCTGCCACTAATGTGAAATCGGTTGAAGTTATTACAAATCCTCCAGCAAAGTATGAAGCTGAAGGAGGAGCAGTACTTAATATAATAACTAGTAAAAATATTATTGCTGGGTACCATGGAAGTGTTTTTGGAAATTATAAACAAGGGAAAGAGTACCCAAAATACTCACTAGGTACCAGTCATTTTTTTAAAACAAAAAAGCTTAGTACTTATGTAAACTATAGTATAAGTCCTAGAAAAGATTTTAGGCATAATAATGAATCTATAAATTTTATAGATGACAACAATCAAATTACTTCAAGTTGGGAAACTGACTTTAAAAGGGGAAGAGAGACAGTTAATCAAAATATAAATGGTAATATCAATTATGATATTGATGAAGATAACAGTTTAGAGTTTTCTACAAGTATACTCTTAAAGCCTAGGAATAATACTAAAACTAATGTTAATTCTTTAACTGAGGTTTTTGGAACTAATAATGTATTAGATTCTACCTTTTTTACGTTAAATCGCAAAGTTGATGAAACCTTTAATTTTGCTTTTACACTAGATTACACCCATAGGTTTAAAAAAGAAGGAGAGAAGCTCACTTTTAGTATGCATCATACCAATTATGATGCTTCAAATTTCCAAAATGTGGATACCGATTATCGCTTTCCCGACAATACGTTTATAAGAAGCAACAGGTTTCAAACATTTTCAAGCCAGATTATAAAATTGTATACTGGACAGATAGATTATGAATTACTAACAAGCGATTCGGTTCAATTCGAGGCAGGAGCTAAGGTGTCTAATATTAACTCCGAGAGTCTTTTAAATCAGTTTAGTTTTATAAATGGAGAAAGAATAGATGATTTGCTAAATTCTGATACTTTTTTATATGATGAAACTAATTATGCTACTTATATGAGTTATTCTAAAGATTGGGAAAACTGGAGTTTAAAATCGGGAATAAGAGCAGAGTATACAGATATTAAGGGGCATTCTTTGTTAACAAATCAAATAAATAAAAATGATTATTTGAAGCTTTTTCCATCTTTTTATTTACTTTATAAATTTAACGACAATAATCAACTATATTTTAATTACAATAAGCGTATCTATAGACCTAGGTATAATGAGCTTAACCCTTTCAAATACTTTTTAAATGATAATACATACATAACTGGAGATCCTAATTTACAGCCGCAGATAGATAATGTATTCACTCTTAGTTATACGCTAAATAATAAGTATACATTTGAAGCTTACTATCATTATGAAGACGCTCCGACATTGGTAATTGTATTTCAGGATAATGATGACAATATACTAAAATACGTTAATACAAACATTGATAGGAGTATTTCTTATGGGTTAGATTTTACAACATATACCAAGCTGTCGAATCATTGGAATTTATATGTATTGTTGTCATTGTTTCATTATGACAACCAATTTTTTGCTTTAGAAAGTGGTAATGAAATTGAAACTAACAATAAATGGTCTGTTTATGGACAAATCACTAATTACTTTTCTTTTTTAAAGGATAAAAGTTTAACCGCAGATATATCATTTACATATATATCGCCAATAGTAGATGGGCCTTCTATTGTGAGTACAAGATATGGGTTGGATATTGATGTGAAGAAAATATTTTGGAATAATAGAGCATCATTAAGCTTAGGTGCTACGGATATTTTCAACACACAAAATTTTACACAAACAACCAAATATTTAAATCAAGACGTATTTCTGAATTCTTGGATGGAAAATAGAATGTTTACTTTAGGGTTTAGTTATAAATTTGGTAATTACAGATTACAAAACAATCAAAAAGATATAGAATTTAGCGAAAGGGAGCGGCTAAATTAAAAATACTGTTTTATTTTCTCCCAAAAGTTTTTTGGAGATATTTTAAATTCGTCTTCCAATTCCTGCAAAGATTTTGTAGCTTCATTTATCTTGTTAAAAATTTGTGCTCTTATTAAATATATAGATGGTATTATAATTACCATTACAGGGATTAAGTATATTAATTGAGAATCATCTACATTTTGTACGTCTTGTCTTAGGGTAGTAAATATTTGAAATATATACATAACAATAGGAACTAATAATGTATGGTACCACCAATGCCTACATGTAAAAAACCAAATAAACAATAGCAATAAAGGAATTAATTTCCCTATCAAAATCCACATAGCGATGCTGGCACTTTCAAAATAACCACTATTATATGTAAATAAAAAAGTGTCCCAAACTTTTGTATTTGGAACACTTTCATGTAAATAAAATAAATAAGGTGTTATAGCTATCAAGGTAGCAACAATACTACCAGTAACTAATTTTTTACTACCCGTGTGTAGGTCTTTTGATTTTGTTTTTTGGAACTGTTGCTGTTTCTTGTCCATCTAAGTTGTATCTGTCCGCAGCTTGAGCCATAAACAACATTCCTCCGAGAATTGCAATTGCAATTAAGTACTTTTTAGTTTTCATTTTTAAAGGGATTTATTAATTAATATACCCAAATGTAACTAAAGGCTATTTTGAAGGATTTCCGGAAATGTTAAAAAAATGTTAAAAACAGGTTTTTTTAAAATTTACTATGTGGTTTTCCCGTAAAACTTCAAAATTTAGGAGTTATTATATGTTATTTATTTGTATAAGCTAATTATTTTTGTTAGTTATTTGTCTTAAAATTAAGCCTTAAAATTCTATTTTCAGAATCTAATTCTAAATCAATTCTATCAAAATGATCCGATAAAATAGGTTCAATTTTTTCAGGCCATTCTATTAATTTCCAATTTTCAGAGTCAATATAATCTTCAATTCCAAAATTATAAGCCTCTTCCAAATCGTTTATCCGATATAAATCAAAGTGGAATATTTTATCATCGTTTAGATGATACTCATTAACGATAGAAAAGGTTGGACTGCTAACTTCATCATCGCTACCTAAAATTTTTACTATGGTTTTTATTAGTGTTGTTTTACCAACACCCATATTGCCATAAAATAATAATGTTTTAGTTTTTACATTTTTAATGAGCTGTTTTGCAACATTTTCAACCTCATTTAGCGTGTAACTTATTTCCAATTTGATTAAATTTTACAGACAATTATAAACATTAAAAATTAAAAAAGCAACAAAAATAATGTATTTTATCGGTGTTTTCGAGCTTTTTATGGATTATTTAGGGTTAAATACTACAAAAGGGATAATCATTTCCTCAAGCGAAACACCACCATGTTGATAGGTGTTTCTAAAATAACTCACATAGTGATTATAGTTATTTGGGTAAGCAAAAAACAGATCGCTTTTTGCGAAAATATAGGAACTGCTCATATTTATGGAAGGTAGACGAACGTCTTTTGGGTTTTTAACCACCAATACATCTTTATCGTCATAAGTTAAGCTCCTTCCTGTTTTGTAACGAAGGTTTAAGCTGGTGTCTCTGTCACCAACTACTTTAGAAGGATTTTTAACATTAATAGTACCATGGTCTGTCGTTAAAATTAGTTTAAACCCTAATTGTTGCGCCTGTTGTATCATGTCTAAAAGTGGCGAATTTTTAAACCAACTTAGTGTTAAAGATCTGTAAGCTTTATCGTTAGATGCTAATTCTTTAACAACTTCCATTTCTGTTTTGGCATGCGATAGCATGTCTACAAAATTATATACAATAACTGTGAGGTCGTTATTTTTAAGCGATTTGAAATTCTCAGCTAACTTTTTCCCATTTTTTAAATTGGTGATTTTATGATAGTCATAATTTAAATGTGTTAAACCTAATCGTTTTATTTGTGTATCTAAAAAATCTGCTTCATGCAAATTTTTACCACCATCATCGGTATCATTTTTCCAATATTTTGGAAATAGTTTTTCCATATCGCTAGGCATCAATCCTGAAAAAATAGCATTACGTGCATATTGAGTAGCAGTTGGTAGGATACTAAAGAAAGCTTCTTCTTTTACCTTTTTATAGTAATTGTTAATTATAGGCTCGAAAACTTTCCATTGATCGTAACGCAGATTATCAATAAGAATCAATATAGTAGGTTGCTCCTTGGTGATCTCTGGTGCTATTTTTTCCTTAAAAAGCATGTGAGACATTATAGGAGACTCCGTATTAGGGTTAAACCAATTGGCATAATTTTTTTCAATAAACTTTCCGAACTGAATATTAGCCTCATTTTTCTGGGATTCTAAAATTTCAAACATACCAGCATCTTCGATATCTTCGAGCTGGATTTCCCAGTACAAAAGTTTCTGATACAAATTCACCCATTCCTCATAAGAATTTACCATAGACAATTCCATAGCAATTTTCCTAAATTCTTGCTGGTAGTTCGAAGTTGTTTTTTCAGATATCAATCGCGAATGGTCTAAATTCTTTTTTAAACTTAATAGGATTTGGTTTGGGTTTACAGGCTTAATAAGGTAATCGGCTATTTTATTGCCAATGGCCTCTTCCATAATATATTCTTCCTCACTTTTGGTTATCATAACCACCGGAAGATTGTCTTGTTTTTCCTTTATTTCATTTAATGTTTCCAGCCCAGTAAGTCCGGGCATGTTTTCATCTAAAAATACAATATCAAAACTTTTGTCGTCAATAATATCAATGGCTTCCGTGCCACTCATACATGTAGTAACATCATAATTGCGTTGTTTTAAAAATAAAATATGAGGTTTTAGTAAATCTATTTCGTCATCTACCCAAAGTATTTGTATTGTATTCATTCAAATGGTTTTAATAAGCATTTATTTGATAAATTGTTTTTAACAATGTCATAATATATAGACATCATATAAGTATATTTGTGTCTAATTAAACATTAACTTTTCAAGTTTGAACAAACTTAAAATATTAAACGACCCAATTTACGGATTTATTACCATTCCAAATTCGCTTATTTTCGATTTAATACAGCACAAATATTTTCAGCGGTTACGTAGAATTACTCAAATGGGTATGTCTTATTTGGTTTATCCCGGTGCACATCACACAAGATTTCATCATGCCATTGGTTGTATGCATTTAATGCAACAAGCGGTTAATGTACTTCGTTTTAAGGAAGTTACAATTTCAGAAGAAGAAGAAACGGGGCTTTACGCTGCTATTTTATTGCACGATATTGGTCATGGTCCATTTTCTCATGCCATGGAACATAGCATCGTTAATAAGGTCTCTCACGAAAATATTTCCTTGCTTTTTATGGAACTTTTAAATAAGGAATTTAACGGAAGTTTAACGCTTGCCATCCAGATTTTTAAAGGCGAATACCATAGAAAATTTATGTGTCAGCTCATTTCTGGTCAATTGGACATGGATCGAGCCGACTATTTAAAAAGAGATAGTTTTTATACCGGGGTAGCAGAAGGAAACATAAACAGTGAACGTTTAATTACGATGCTTAACGTTGTTGACGATGAATTGGTTGTTGAAGAAAAAGGAATTTATAGTGTAGAGAAATTTATTGTGGCCAGACGACTTATGTATTGGCAAGTATATTTGCATAAAACTGGATTGGTAGCAGAACAATTGTTGATTCGAGCTTTAAAGCGAGCAAAAGAATTATACAGCAAAGGAGTGAAATTAGAGGCGAGCAAGGCGTTGTTGTTTTTCATGGAAAATAAAATATCTATCGATAATTTTAATAATGATACACTAGATGTTTTTGCACGATTAGATGATTATGATATTATTTCGGCTATGAAGCACTGGCAATTTCATGACGATTTTGTACTGAGCAATTTAAGCGAAATGATTATCAATAGAGATTTATTAAAAATCAAAATAAAGAATAAGCAGATTAAAACGCAAAACCTAGAAAAGCATATTCAGAGTTTAATAGATAAGTATAATATAAGTAGGGAAGAGGCAAAATATTTTGTGTTTACCGGAGAAATTTCCAACCAGGCATACCAGTTAAAACATCAGGGTATAAACATTTTACATAAATCGGGAAAGATTCAGGATATTGTTAAGGCGTCAGATCAACTTAACCTTAAAGCACTGTCTAAACCAGTAACAAAATATTACATATGTTACCCTAAGGAAGTACTATAGTTATTTTTTGTGTTAAAAAAAAGAAATAACGGCATTAAATGCGCGAATTAGCTAAAGAAAACAATAAGAATCCTATCATGGAAAACTTTAGTACATTTTTCCTATTTTTGCGTCAATCTAACAAAAAATTACAAACTTTTCAGTGTGAAATTTACAGCACAGCAAATAGCAGAAATATTACAAGGTGATATTGTAGGGAATCCAGATGTAGAAGTTTCAAAGTTATCTAAAATAGAAGAAGGGACTCAAGGCTCTTTAACATTTTTATCCAATCCTAAATACACACAGTACATATATTCTACAAAAGCTTCGGCGACTATAGTTAACAAAAGCTTTGTTCCCGAAAACGAAATTGATACGACCTTAATTAAGGTTGAAGATGCTTATGCAGCTTTTAGTAAGTTGCTTGAGTATTATAATATGGTAAAGCTTAACAAAACGGGAGTAGAGCAACCTTCATTTATATCAGAATCTGCCAAATATGGCGACAACATTTATATTGGAGCCTTTTCCTATTTAGGCGAGAATGTTACACTAGGCAATAATGTTAAGGTTTTTGCCAATTCTTATATAGGAGATAATGTTACTATTGGAGAAAACTCTGTTGTTTTTTCTGGAGCCAAAATATATTCAGATACCATTATAGGAGATTCTTGTGTTATAAACTCTGGAGTTATTATTGGAGCAGACGGTTTTGGTTTTGCACCTCAAGAAAATGGTAGCTATAAAAAGATACCGCAAATAGGTAATGTTATTTTAGAAGATAACGTTGATGTAGGTGCAGGTACTACTATAGATAGAGCCACAATGGGATCTACAATAATAAGAAAAGGTGTTAAACTTGATAATCAAATTCAAATAGCGCATAACGTAGAAATTGGCGAAAATACCGTTATTGCTGCCCAAACCGGAGTAGCTGGTTCTACTAAAGTTGGTAATAATTGTTTAATAGGTGGTCAGGTAGGTATTGCAGGGCATATTACAATTGGTAATAATGTTAAAATACAAGCCCAATCCGGAATTGCAAGAAATGTAAAGGATGATGAAGTACTACAAGGTTCTCCGGCACTACCAATTACAGATTATAACAAGTCTTATGTGCACTTTAAAAACTTGCCTAAAATCGTAAAAAATATTAATGACTTAGAAAAAATAAATGGGAATAGTTAATACCGAAATAAAACAAAAAACCATTAAAGACAGTGTCTCTTTAACCGGTGTTGGTTTACATACAGGAAAAGATGTTACTCTAACTTTTAAGCCAGCTATAGCTAATGCAGGATTAGCATTTAAACGCATTGATTTAGAAGGAGAACCAGTAATTGAAGCTGATGCTAATTATGTTACTAATACGCAACGAGGTACCTGTTTAGAAAAAAATGGTGTAACCATTCAAACATCAGAACATGTACTTGCTGCTTTAGTAGGTCTAGATATTGATAACGCCATAATTGAATTGAATGCTTCAGAGCCACCTATTATGGATGGTTCTTCTAAGTTTTTTGTTGATGCCCTTGAGAAAGCTGGTATTGTAGAACTTGATGCATGCAGAGAAGAGTTCGTAATTACCAATATTGTTTCGTATACAGATGAAGAAACAGGCAGCGAAATTTTAGTAATGCCATCTAAAGAATACCAGATAACTACCATGGTAGATTTTGGTACTAAAGTTTTGGGAACACAAAATGCTACTTTAAATCGAATTTCAGATTTTAAAAAGGATATTTCGAATTCCCGTACATTTAGTTTTCTGCATGAAATAGAAATGCTTTTAGAGCATGGTTTAATTAAAGGAGGCGATTTAAATAATGCTATAGTATATGTAGATAAAGCATTATCCCCAGAAACCATGGAAAAACTAAGAGTTGCGTTTAAAAAGGACTCAATAGCCGTTAAACCAAATGGTATTCTAGATAATTTAACCTTACACCATCCTAATGAAGCTGCACGGCACAAATTGCTTGATGTTTTAGGGGACTTAGCACTTATTGGAACTAGAATTCGTGGAAAAATAATCGCGAATAAACCAGGGCATTTTGTAAATACGCAGTTCGCCAAAAAACTGTCTAAAATAATAAAGAACGACCGTCGTAACAATGTACCAAGTATAGATTTGAATCAACCGCCTTTAATGGATGTTAATCAAATTATGGCAATGCTTCCTCATAGACAACCATTCTTATTAATAGATAAGGTTTATGAGCTTACAGATAATTATGTAACAGCTATAAAGAATGTGACCATGAACGAGCAATTTTTTGCAGGTCACTTTCCGGGAGCTCCGGTAATGCCTGGTGTTTTAATTGTAGAAGCTATGGCGCAAACGGGTGGTATTTTAGTACTTAACACCGTTCCAGACCCAGAAAATTACTTAACCTTTTTCATGAAAATGGATAATGTTAAGTTTAAACAAAAAGTAATGCCTGGAGATACGCTAATATTTAAATGTACGTTAATTACACCAATACGCCGTGGTATATGCCACATGCAAGGTTATGCATATGCGAATGGTAAATTATGTGCAGAAGCAGAACTTATGGCTCAAATCTCTAAAGTAAAAAAATAAATATGAACCAACCACTAGCATACGTTCACCCAGGTGCCAAAATTGCTAAAAACGTAGTAATTGAACCTTTCACAACTATTAATAACAATGTAAAAATAGGAGAGGGTACTTGGATAGGTAGTAACGTAACCATCATGGAAGGTGCCCGTATTGGTAAAAACTGTAATATCTTTCCAGGCTCTGTTATTTCTGCAGTGCCACAGGACTTAAAATATAACGACGAAGATACCACAGTAGAAATTGGTGATAATGTTACCATAAGAGAATGTGTAACAATCAATAGAGGTACAGCAGACAGAATGAAAACCGTTATTGGCAATAATTGTTTAATAATGGCATACTGCCACATTGCACACGATTGTATAGTAGGGAATAATTGTATTTTCTCTAATAACAGTACACTGGCTGGCCACATAACTATAGGAGACTATGTTGTTTTGGCTGGAATGACAGCCGTACACCAGTTTGTATCTGTAGGGAAACATGCCTTCGTTACTGGAGGGTCTTTGGTTAGAAAAGATGTACCTCCCTATGTAAAGGCAGCAAGAGAACCTTTATCTTATGTAGGTATAAATTCGGTAGGTCTTAGAAGACGCGGATTTACAACCGAAAAAATAAGAGAAATTCAGAATATTTTTAGAATACTCTATCAAAAAAACTATAATAATACCCAAGCTTCAGAAATTATTGAAGCCGAAATGGAAGCAACACCAGAACGTGATGAAATACTGCAATTTATTAAGAATTCACATCGAGGTATTATGAAAGGGTATTTCAAATCAAATTAATTTAAACTAAAGATTATTAAGGAATATGGCAACGACAAGCGACATTAGGAATGGATTATGTATTAGATACAATCATGATATTTTTAAAATTATTGAATTTTTACATGTAAAACCTGGTAAAGGCCCCGCTTTTGTAAGAACAAAATTAAAAAGCGTTACCACAGGTAAAGTGATTGACAATACCTTTTCGGCAGGTCATAAATTAGATGATGTTCGAGTTGAGACACATAAGTTTCAATTTTTATATAATGAAGGAGAAACCTATCATTTTATGAATACAGAAGATTATTCTCAAATAGAACTTCAAAAAAACACCTTAGATAATCCAGATCTAATGAAAGAAGGCGAAGTTGTAACTGTACTGATTAATTCTGAAGATAGTATGCCACTTTCAGTTGAAATGCCTGCTAGTGTTATTTTAGAAGTTACTGCAACAGAACCGGGAGTAAAAGGGAATACTGCAACCAATGCAACGAAACCGGCAACAGTTGAAACTGGAGCAACAGTTAATGTACCTTTATTTATTAATGAAGGCGACAAGATAAAGGTTGAAACGGACAAAGGTACTTACAAAGAGCGTGTTAAGGAATAATTTATAAATGAAGTTTCCTAAACCATACACTTTAAAAAACATAGCGCAATTAATAGATTGTACGTTTGTAGGTGCTGATGATTTTCCTGTATTGGGAATGAATGAAATTCATGTGGTAGAACAAGGAGATATCGTTTTTGTAGATCACCCTAAATACTACGATAAAGCTCTTAATTCTGCAGCCACCATCGTATTAATTAACAAAGAAGTAGATTGCCCATCGGGTAAAGCATTGTTAATTAGCGACGATCCCTTTCGGGATTTTAATAAGCTTACAAACCACTTCAAGCCATTTCAATCCGCTAATAGTCAAATATCAAGTACAGCCATTATTGGTAAAAATACAGTTATACAACCTAATAGTTTTATAGGACATAATGTCGTAATAGGTGATAACTGTACAATCCATTCCAACGTAAGCATTTATGATGACGCCGTAATAGGAAATAACGTTACCATTCACGCAGGCTCTGTTTTAGGTGGTAATGCTTTCTATTATAAAAACAGACCAGAAGGTTACGATCGTTTAAAATCAAGTGGTCGTGTTGTTCTAGAAGATCATGTAGATATTGGATCTGGCTGCACCATAGATAGAGGTGTAACAGCAGATACTAGAATTAAAGAAGGAACGAAAATCGATAATTTGGTTCAAATAGGACATGATACTGTTATTGGAAAGAAATGTTTAATTGCATCTCAAGTAGGTATAGCAGGCTGTGTGGTAATTGAAGACGAAGTAACTATTTGGGGTCAAGTTGGTATTACCAGTGGTATCACCATTGGTAAAAAAGCTGTGATATCTGCCAAAGCGGGCGTTAGTAAATCTTTAGAAGGCGGTAGAGGGTATTTTGGAATTCCTGCAGACGATTTTCGCTCAAAATATAAAGAAATTGCAGCTATTAAAAAGATTCCAGAAATACTGGAAAAGTTAAAAGAACAAGACAATCAATAGAGCTAAGTGTTTTTAAAATAAAAAGTAGTGTTTTACTTTAAAATTTTAATACAAAAAATTACATTTGCTCAACAAAAAAATTATAAAAGACAAATATATCTCCTATGAGTGTTTTAGTAAATAAAGATTCAAAGATTATAGTTCAAGGATTTACAGGAAGTGAAGGTACATTTCACGCTGGTCAAATGATTGAATACGGAACCAATGTTGTTGGTGGTGTTACACCTGGCAAGGGCGGACAAACACATTTAGATAAGCCAGTTTTTAATACTGTTTTAGATGCTGTTAAAGAAGTTGGAGCAGATACAACTATTATTTTTGTACCACCTGCTTTTGCAGCAGATGCCATTATGGAAGCTGCCGATGCAGGTATTAAAGTTATTATAACAATTACAGAAGGTATCCCTGTTGCAGATATGATTAAGGCTTCAGACTACATAAAAGGCAAAGATTGTCGCTTAATAGGCCCTAACTGTCCAGGAGTTATTACTCCAGAAGAAGCTAAAGTTGGTATCATGCCAGGTTTTGTTTTCAAAAAAGGAAAAGTAGGTATTGTTTCTAAATCGGGAACTCTTACTTATGAAGCTGCAGACCAAGTTGTAAAACAAGGTTTAGGAATTACTACAGCGATTGGTATTGGTGGAGATCCAATTATTGGAACCACAACTAAAGAAGCTGTTGAGTTATTGATTAACGATCCAGAAACTGAAGCAGTTGTAATGATAGGAGAAATAGGCGGACAATTAGAAGCCGATGCTGCTAATTGGTACAAAGCGAGTGGAAGTAAAAAGCCAATTGTAGGTTTTATAGCAGGAGAAACAGCGCCAGCTGGTCGTACCATGGGACATGCCGGAGCTATTGTTGGTGGAAGTGACGATACTGCACAAGCAAAAAAGAAAATAATGAGAGCTTCTGGTATTCATGTAGTTGATTCTCCAGCAGAAATTGGAAAGAAAGTAGCCGAAGTACTAGGCTAAGCTTAGTAATTCATTAAAATATAAAATCCGTTGACTTTTAGTTAACGGATTTTTTTGTGTCATTATGAGACCTGTCAGGTCTGTTTTAATTACAAGTAGTTTATTAAAAAGTAAATACTGTTTATTTATATGTAAATACATCTTGCAAATTCGTATAAATAGTTACAACTAAAATAAATTTAAAATATAAGGGTAACAAAAATACTGTTGGATTGATATACTAGTATAAAGCTAAAAACAGGAAATCATGAAAACACAAAAAATAATAGTAGGATTATTAATTTTAGGATTAAGCCTTATCAGTTGTTCTAAAAATGATGATGATATAAAAATTATTGAGAGCACACCAGAATACCCCATGAAATCTTTGATTGAGGATGGTGTTATAGAATTAACCAATACAAAGATAAACAGTCCAAACACCTTTGAATTAGGATACAAATTCAAAACTTTTAAAAATGGTAAAATAACAGCCCTAGGAATTCGAGTACCCGATAATGATACTTACAGGGTATCGTTTTGGAATGTTGATACCGAAGAACTGCTAAAAACTATGGAAATTACCTCCAGCTCAGGATTGTTATCCTTTGAAGACATTGAACCTATAAATATAGAGTCTGGCACAGCATATTTCGTTTCAATTAACACAAACGATTACTACATATTTAACGATGGTGGAGATGTGATGTTTCCAGCAGAAACTAATAATATTCTTGTGTTGGGTTACGGAGCGTATTTTGGACAGAGCCAAACCCTGCCAGAGACTTATGTTAAAACAGCTTATTTAGGAATGGTTGATGTAAAGTTTATTCCTAATAATTAACACGTTTCGTTTCAAAAAAGAAGGTAAACACTGTTCGGTTACTATAAACGAACAGTGTTTATCTGTTTATTAATTAGGGAACTCTAGTATATTTAATAGAGGTATTAAACCCTTCAATATTCAGTATAATAGTTTCCCCTTCCTCCGCAAGATTGGAAATATCAAAAGAAGTTGTAGCAGATACAGAAGTTGGTTTAGTAAGGTTTTCCTTGATACTGAATTTTAAGCGTCTTTGTATAGGGTCGCTTTCCAGTATTTCATCAGCATCTACCAATGTAACATCTTTAATTTTGTCTTGAGTAGAGAGAATACTAAACGTAATATTTAAGCAATTATCATTAATTTCTACCGATGTAATTGGTGACGACTTAAGCGCTTTATAGAGTTTAGAGCTAATTATAGTTCCCTTATCACAATTCCTGTCGGTATACAATACTTTTTTATTGATAGCTTCAGTATCAAAATCAGGACAAGTATTTAATCCCGCTATACCTCCAAATTCGCAAATTTTATTTTTGTCACAATCGTAAACGGTAATAAGGTTGTCCGCACAATCTATGCAGTTATTTATTGAAAAAACAGTTTGCTTTTTATAATCATACTGTGTTATTTCTAAATCGTTAGTATTTGCGCTATTTAGCAATTCTTTTAGCCATTCAATATTTTCAAGCGGATCAGTTGAGCATATTTTAGAAGAAGGATTATCGTCGGTTTCATCACATCCTAAAAATAGAGCTAATAATAAAAAAGGAAGAAAATATTTCATAGTACTTCGGGATCAACAGTTAGTATTAAATTCAATTATTAGATGCAGCCAATAAATAAAGGTTGCGTTAAAAGCAGTCTTTTAATTATCATCAATAATATGATTTTGTGTTATTTTTTATATGTTACAACATTGTATTTCCTATATTTGAACATCTAATTTATTAACGAAATTCAAGAACAAAATACACGATGGATATAATTGTGTTTTTGTGTTAAATTAAATATATCTAAATGAAATTATTAGAAGGAAAAACGGCCATAGTTACAGGAGCAAGTCGTGGAATAGGTAAAGGAATTGCTAAAGTATTTGCAGAACAAGGTGCTAACGTAGCATTTACATATAGCTCGTCGGTAGACGCTGCAAATGCATTAGAATCAGAATTAAATGCATTAGGAATAAAGGCTAAAGGATACCAGAGTAATGCAGCTAATTTTGATGAAGCCCAAAAATTAGCAAACGAAGTTGTTGCAGAGTTTGGAAGCATTGATGTTTTGGTAAATAATGCAGGTATTACAAAAGATAATTTACTAATGCGTATTAGCGAAGAAGACTTCGATACGGTTATAGAAGTAAACCTTAAGTCTGTTTTTAATATGACAAAAGCGGTACAACGTACCATGCTAAAACAGCGCAAAGGATCAATTATAAATATGAGTTCGGTAGTTGGAGTAAAAGGTAATGCCGGGCAAACAAATTATGCAGCTTCTAAAGCTGGTATTATTGGATTTTCTAAATCGGTTGCCTTAGAATTAGGTTCAAGAAATATAAGAAGTAACGTAGTTGCTCCAGGTTTTATAGAAACAGAAATGACCGCAAAACTTGATGAAGAAATCGTAAAAGGATGGCGAGCAGGTATTCCTTTAAAGCGAGGAGGAACACCAGAAGACATAGCGAATGTTTGTGTGTTTTTAGCAAGTGATATGAGTGCATATGTAACCGGACAAACTCTTAATGTAGATGGAGGGATGCTAACATAACCCTATGGTAAAGAATGCTTTTTTACTGTTTCTTTTCGCCTGTGTCTCCACTTTAACTGCTCAAAATAAAGAATGGGTAAAAGTTAAAGATACGGTTAATGCATTTGTTGTTGAGTTTCCTGCTCAACCTCAAAAAGGAGTAGAAGATGTGCCCACGGTAAAGGGGTCAGTAAAAATGGATTCGTACACCTTGCAAACAGTAGATGATGACATTTTAATTTATATGACGTCATTTACAAAATATCCCAAGTCATTTTTTGAAAATGGATTAGATACGTTTGAAGAACAAAACAAGGTTTTAAATGGTAATGTACAAGGCGTTGTTTCCAATACAAAAGGTACTTTGGTCTCAGATAAAAAGATTACTTTTAATGGGTACAATGGTAGGGGCATCGTTATAGAATTAAATAGTACCCCATCTGTTAACGTAGTTTATCTTGTTCAAATGAAAATAGTTTTAGTTGATTACAACTTGTATTTAGCCCAAGTTATTTACGAAAAGAAGAATGCGGGAAACATAAATGCCAAACGCTTTTTTGAATCCTTTGAGTTAATAAAAGTTAAACAATAATTGGATAGTCAAACGATAATATATATAATCCTTTCAGGAATTGTTGCGCTATCATTAGCGATCTTTCAATATAAACATAAAAAGAAAAGCATGTCTAAACTAAACATGCTTTTCTCTTTTTTAAGATTCCTTACTGTTTTTTCAATTCTTTTGTTACTTGTTAATCCAAAATTTGAGCAAGTCCGATTTTCTGTAGAAAAACCAAATTTGGTTATTGCAATAGATAACTCTAGTTCCATAAAACATCTTAATCAAAGCAATCAAGCAGTTGCTTTGGTAGAAGAACTGTCTGGTAATGATAAATTAAATGACAAATTCAATGTAGATCTATATACATTCGGAGAATCGCTAAACTCATCAGACTCTGTTACTTTTGTAGAAAACCAAACGAATATAAACAATGCTTTTAAGCAATTATCCCAAATATACAGGGAAACCACATCACCAACACTAATCATTACAGATGGGAATCAAACTTATGGTAACGACTATCAGTATGCGTCATCAACATATAAACAAAGCATTTACCCTGTAATATTAGGAGATACAGTTACATATACCGACCTAAAAATCCAACAGTTAAACGTAAACAGATATGCCTATTTAAAAAACAGATTCCCTGTAGAAGTTATTCTGGTTTATAATGGTAATAAAACTGTAAATTCTCAGTTTCTGGTAACAAAGGGTAATACCACAGTATATTCAGAATCGGTTAGTTTTTCTAAAGAAAACAATTCTAAGATTGTTAATTTTACATTACCCTCAAATAGTGTTGGCGTTAGTAGCTATAAAGCAACTATAGTTCCAATAGATTACGAAAAAAACAAGGTCAATAATTCTAAAAACTTTGCTGTAGAAGTTATTGATCAAAAAACGAAGATCGCCATTGTTAGCGATTTTTTACATCCAGATTTAGGCGCTTTAAAGAAGAGTATTGAAAGCAATGAACAACGTTCTGTTGTGTTCTTAAATTCAAAAGAAGCGATATCTCAAATAAATGATTTTCAATTAATTATTATTAATCAACCAGATTACAGATTTAAAGGTTTGTATGAAGCAATAAATAAGGATAATAAAAATCATTTTACCATCTCAGGAACCAAAACGAATTTAAGTTTTCTAAACAAAAACAACCTGAGTTTTTCAAATGAAATAACAAATCAAACCGAAAATTATCAAGCAGAATTAAACACTGGTTATACACCATTTATAGTTGATGACATCGATTTTGAATCCTTTCCACCACTAAACTCAAATTATGGACGGGTGTCCTTTACGATACCATTCGAATCCATTTTAAACAAGACCATTAACGGAATAGCAACAGAAGAGCCTTTATTGGTTACTTACGAAACCAATGGTAGGAGAGAAGGCGTATTGTTTGGGGAAAACATATGGCAGTGGAGAGCACAAAGTTATGTTAACAGCAAATCATTTAATCAATTTGATGACTTTATAGGGAAGCTCATTCAGTACTTAGCATCGAACAAGAGAAAAAACCGATTGAATGTTGATTACGAATCTTTTTATAACGGCAGTAGTAACATAATAATCAAGGCAGAGTTTTTTGATAAGAATTATGTTTTCGATACTCGAGAAACGCTTAATATTTCGGTAACAGACAATATTTCAAAAGAAACAAAAACATTCCCACTCATACTTAAAAACAACAATTTTCAGGTCGATTTGAGCAGTTTACCGCCTTCAGAATATAGTTTTACAGTAAAAGCAACTCACGAGAATATATCCAAATCTGGAACCTTTCAAATTTTAGAATACAACGTAGAACAACAATTTTTAAATGCTAATGTAACAAAGTTGCAACAATTGGCTACTAACAGTGGAGGTAAAGGGTATTTCGTTAATAATACTGAAGATTTGGTAAGTGATTTAATTAACGATAATCGTTTCGCATCCATTCAAAAAAGCAATAAAAATATCATACCTTTGATTGAGTGGAAATATCTACTCATTATTATCGCTTTAAGCTTAGGTTTAGAGTGGTTTATTAGAAAATATAACGGATTAATTTAAATTGAAATAATAATGGAAAAATTACCAAAAGTAGCATTACCTGTAATTATTGTTGCTATTATACTTGTTGTAATATTAGCAAAATCTGCAGTAACTATAGATTCTGGTGAAGCAGGTGTATTGTTTAAGACCTTTGGAGAAGGTGTGGTTGTAGATGAGCCACCAATGGCAGAAGGGTTTCATATAGTAGCGCCTTGGAACAAAGTATTTGTTTATGAAGTACGTCAACAAGAACTTTTTGAAAAAATGAAGGTGCTGTCTTCAAATGGATTGGAAATTCAAATTGATGCCTCTGCTTGGTACGAACCTGTTTATAAAGATCTGGGTAATTTGCACCAGTCTCTTGGGCAAAACTACTTACAGCGTGTTATACAACCAGCTATTCGTTCTGCAGCTCGTAGTGTTGTTGGACGTTACACGCCAGAACAGTTGTATTCTAGCAAACGTGACGCTATTCAAGATGAAATTTATGAAGAAACCAAAAAAATTCTTGAAAAACAATATGTTCAATTAAATGAAGTATTAGTTAGAGACGTTACGTTACCTAACACGATTAAAGAAGCTATTGAGCGTAAACTAAGGCAAGAGCAGGAATCTTTAGAATATGAGTTTAGATTGGTTACAGCAGCTAAAGAAGCAGAAAAAGTAATTATTGAAGCACAGGGTAAAGCTGATGCAAACCGCATATTAAGTGCTTCCTTAACAGATAAAATTCTTCAAGATAAAGGTATAGAAGCAACAATTAAACTGTCGGAATCACCAAATAGTAAAGTTATAGTTATTGGATCTGGAGATTCTGGAATGCCTATTATACTAGGAAACCAATAATAAAATAATTTAAAAAGTGTATGAAGCACTTTTTGTCCCAATCATTCACACTTTTAAACAACCCAAAGCAAAAGCTGATACTAATTAGCTTTTGCTTTGGGTTTGGTATTATATTCGTTAATATATTTCACCCCTTTAACATTAACCTCTGGCGGAACGATTCCGGTATTCAGCAATTTCTAAGACTTTCGAGTTTTAGCCTTATAGCCTCCGTAATTATAGCCGTTTCTCAGTTCCTGGTTCGAAACGTTGTTAGAATAATAAGTTTTAATCGACTCGTTTTTCTGTTTTGGTTCATGGGAGAAATCATTGTCATTGCTTTTATATTTTATTTGATATACGGAAGCTCAAATGCACCATTTTTAAGAGAGTATTTGCTAGCCTTTCGTTATACTCTTTTAGGTATTTCACTTCCTTATTTTATAGGTTTGCTGTTTATAAGTTCCATGGAAAAAAAGGACAAGGAATTAGTATTATCTTCTGATAATAAAACTGGGTTAATAGGGATTCCTGACGAGAACGGGGTGGTAAAACTATCTCTAGTATTCTCAAATATTTTATACATAGAATCGGCAGACAACTATATTTCTGTACATTATGTTGATAACGAAAAGACAAAGCATATCCTAATAAGAAATACTTTAAAGACTATCGAATCTATTTTCGAAAACACTAGTCTTAAGCGATGTCATAGATCATATATGATAAATCTGGATAAGATTAAAATGGCACAAAAAAAATCAGGGAGATTATATTTACATATTAAAAACACAGAAACCATTATTCCTGTTTCACGAAATTATACCACGGCGTTTCAATCTATCATTTCATCTATCCCTAAATAGCTCTATTCACCACATTTTCTCCAATCCATTAAAACTAACTGTTAGTTTTGAAATTTAAGGAAACAATAACACGCTTATAGGTTATTGTATATATAAACTTTAAATCCAAAACTGATTATGAAGAAACACCCAGTTATCATTTTAGCAACATGCTTAATTTTGTCTATCGTTTTTACTGCAAAATCCCAAACATCAACAAAACATTTTTTAGGAACTTGGGAATTTGTATGCAAACAAGCTGATTACGATTACCGAGAAGGAGATATTACTATTTTTAAAAATAACAAAAAATTAGCCGTAAAGGTTACGCTCAAAAATGGCATGGTATTTAATGCAGAAACTGTGAAACTTCTTGATGGAACTTTGTCTTTTCAAATGTATATAGAGAATGCTCTAATACGTGTTTCATTAGTAAACACTGATGGTGTTTTAAACGGAAAAGTTTTGGTGCCCGATGCTCCGGAAATGGATTTGAAAGCTAGCAAGAAGAAAAAATAACCTAACCAGAGATTTACCATGAAAAAGGAATTTATCATTATTGTAACAACGATAATAATAGCTGTTTCTTTGCTTCTTTTTAGTTGTTCTGAAAAAGCGAACCTTGATCAGCCGCCAAAACCAGACGCTCCCTTATCTGCTCTAAGAGCTGTAGTTGATGGAGCTAAACCAGGTATAATTGTTGACTCATTAGGACGTCAAATTTTACTTCGAGGCGTTAACGCAAACTCACATATAGAATATTGGCAATACGATCCCGAAATAATAACCAATTACCCCTTTACGGAAAACGATGCCGACTTAATTGCCGCTATGGGATGGAATATGGTGCGTCTTTGTATAAGTTGGTCGCGTGTAGAACCAAATCCGGGCAAATACGATGACAGTTATTTAGATGAAGTTGCAAAAACTGTTGATATGCTTAGCAAAAGAGGGGTTTATACCTTAATGGATTTGCACCAAGATGCATGGGGAGCATCCCTTGCTGCGCCTCCCGGTACAATATGTACCGAAGGGGTAACAGCAGAAGGTTGGGATGGTGCTCCAGAATGGGCAACTTTTGACGACAATGAATCGCGCTGTAAAACAAGCCATCGAGAACTGGTACCAGCAGTACGAGCCGCATGGGTGAATTTTTTCAAGAACAAGGAAGGCCCAGGAGGTATGGGCATTCAAACAAGATATGTAAATATGTTTGCGCACCTTGTTAAACGGTTTGCCAACACAAATGCAGTAGCTGGATATGATATCATGAACGAACCAAACCAGTTTTTGGAAGAAACATATCCGTTATTGTCAAAATTTTATGAAAACGCTTTACAGGCAATGCGACTGGCAGAAAAGGAAATAGGTGCCCCCAAACGACTTTTCTTTTTTGAGCCTACCATTGCCTGGCAAGCTGTAGGATTTCCGGCTCCTGAGCCTTTTAAACACGACGATCAGGTGGTGTACTCACCGCATATATATCAAGAAGGCATTAATGACGGTAAGCTTGAAGAAGGATTTGCACGTGCCACAAAAGAAACTATCGAGCTCTACAAAGGAGCACCAATAGTTGTAGGGGAGTGGGGAGGTTCACCTAAACGTGCAAAAGATCCAAACGATGATTATTTTCAACGACATTTATACGAGCAAGATAACAACTTATTTGGAGCAACGATATGGTCATGGCATACATCCTGTGGCGACCCACATGCTTATTATGCAGCACGCGATGGTAACATAACCGAGACGTGGGGATTTTTTAATCAAAACTGTGAAGATAATTCGTATGACGGTATGAGGACTGAGTATGTAGATGTAATCAAAAAAATGGCTGTGCGCTTTGCACCCGGAGCTATAGATCAAGTTAATTGGTCGAAGGACGACACAGAAATTTCAGCAAAAGGAAGCGGAGCAAAATCAGGGAATCATCTTGAAATATTTGTACCATCTAACGATCCTAAATCTGTACATGTAAAAGCTTCCGGTTTAGGTAAAGTCAATTCAATATCATGGTTTGGTGGCACCTTGTTTTATGCACCAGCAAACGGAGGAGATTGGTCGATACAAATCAAGACTATAAATTAAAAAGCTAGAAAGCTTTCAAAATCATTTTTTACAATATTTGCACTAATAAGCAATATTAATTGCATTGTAACGATTTAAAGCTTTTTCATATTATAGTATTATTAATTATTATCCTAATACTTGTGTAATAGAAAAATATATTATAAAATTGCATAAACAAAATAAGTCATGAACTTTATTCAATTACATCATCATCATTTTCATATTTGCTCTCAAGCGAAGTGAAGATGTATTGAATAAAATCAACATATTTTTTAAACCCGTTTGAGACAATCAAGCGGGTTTTTTAATTTAAAATACCAAAGTAGATTGTTTCAAACTCATAAAAACAATAAAATGAGTAAATTAAGAATTGCAGTGCAGAAATCGGGTCGTTTAAACGAAGATTCGATGAGAATTTTAAAAGATATTGGCATATCTATCGATAACGGAAAAGATCAACTAAAAGCCTCGGCTAGAAACTTTCCTGTAGAGGTTTTTTACCTAAGAAACGGAGACATTCCCCAATACCTAAAAGATGGGGTGGTAGATGCCGCTATTATTGGTGAGAACGTATTAATAGAAAAAGGTAAAGACATTCGTGTCGCCGAAAAATTAGGTTTTTCTACCTGTAGAGTTTGTATTGCCGTGCCAAAATCGGTTGATTATAAAGGCATAGAAGATTTAGAAGGAAAACGAATAGCCACATCTTACCCTAACACCGTTAATGGCTATTTACAAGAAAACAATATTTCTGCTAATCTGCATATTATTAATGGTTCGGTAGAAATCGCTCCAAATATTGGATTGGCAGATGCTATCTGCGATATCGTTTCCAGTGGAAGTACGCTGTTTAAAAACAATTTGAAAGAAGTAGAAACAATTTTAAAATCGGAAGCCGTATTAGCTGTTTCACCAATTTTAAGCGACGACAAACAAGCAATTCTCGATAAGATTCAATTTAGAATTCAATCCGTATTAAAAGGGCGACAGTCTAAATACATTTTGCTAAATGCACCTAACGAAAAAATTCAAGACATCATTAATGTACTACCAGGTATGAAAAGCCCAACAGTATTGCCTTTAGCACAAGAAGGATGGAGTTCTGTACATTCTGTAATAAGCAAAAATGAGTTTTGGGATGTTATCGATGATTTAAAAGACAAAGGTGCTCAAGGCATTTTAGTTTGTCCTATTGAAAAAATGGTACTATAATTTTAAAATGTATTCTACTAAACTCATAGAAGAAGAAAATATCCAAAGCATACTACCATTGCTCAATAAGCTCAATCCGAAAATAGAAAAAAACGTATTAGAAGAACGTTTAAACGACATGATAAAAAGTAACTATAAGTGTGTTGGGTTATATGATGATGAAAAACTTATAGGTATTTCAGGACTATGGATATTAACCAAATATTATGTAGGTAAACATATTGAACCAGATAACGTGTATCTTTTACCTGAATATCAAGGAAAAGGCTTAGGAAAGTTATTAATTAACTGGGTTTTGGATTACGGGAAATCTAATGGTTGTGTGGCTTCAGAATTAAACTGCTATTTGGGTAATACTGAAGGACACAAATTTTGGGAAACTATGGGGTATGAAAAGATAGCATATCACTTTGCTAAAAAACTGTAACAACAATGAAAACAATAGAGAATCCAAATAAAGATACTTGGTCAGACATATTAAAGCGCCCTACGCAAACCATTGGAGATATAGAGGCTACAGTAAATCAGATATTTAACGAAGTACGTCAAGAAGGCGACAAAGCTATAAAAGACTATACATTGCGTTTTGATGGTGTTTCATTAAAATCAAATGTAGTAACGCCAGAAGAAATTCAGCAAGCCATTCAAAATGTTCCTGAGAAACTTCAAAATGCTATAAAAAAGGCTAAAAAAAATATTGAAGTTTTTCATACCGCTCAAAAAACGTCTAAAATAGATGTAGAAACTACAAATGGTGTGCAATGTTGGCAGGAAAAGCGCCCTATTGAAAAAGTAGGACTATATATTCCCGGAGGTACCGCGCCTTTGTTTTCAACAGTTTTAATGTTGGCAGTTCCAGCTCAAATTGCCGGTTGTAAAGAGATTGTATTGTGTTCGCCTCCAAACAAAGAAGGCCAATTAGCTTCAGAAATTCTTTTTGCAGCACAACTTTGTGGCGTAACAAAAATTATTAAAGTTGGTGGTATACAAGCCGTAGCTGGATTAACTTTTGGAACCGATACCATACCTCAAGTTTATAAAATTTTCGGACCAGGAAATCAATACGTAACCGTTGCAAAACAATTAGCTACCAAATTTGGTGTTGCTATTGATATGCCAGCCGGACCAAGTGAGCTCTTAGTTGTTGCAGACGAAGAGGCTAAAGCATCCTATATCGCTTCAGATTTATTAAGTCAAGCAGAACACGGTGCAGACAGTCAGGTTATTTTAGTATCTACCTCAAAAGAACTGATTAGTTCGGTTTCAGAAGAAGTCGAAAAACAAATAAAAGAACTGCCAAGACAGGACATTGCAGAAAAAGCGATTGCAAACTCTAAACTAATTTACATAGAGAATAATGAATTGGCACTGGAATTAATTAACCAATACGGTCCAGAACATTTTATTATCTGCACTAAGAATGAAGATTTTTATGTAAATGGAATAGCCAATGCAGGTTCGGTGTTTATAGGCAACTACACACCCGAAAGCGCAGGGGATTATGCTTCCGGAACAAACCATACACTGCCAACCAATGGGTTTTCAAAAGCGTATTCTGGAGTAAACCTGGATAGTTTTTTAAAAAGCATGACCTTTCAGAAAATTTCGAAAGAAGGGTTGTTAAATATAGGAGAAACCATAGAGCTAATGGCCGAAGCAGAAGGCTTACAAGCGCATAAAAATGCAGTATCAATTAGATTAAAAGATTTAATTTAATCTCATGAATTTAGTTCAAAAATGAAAACAACAACATTCAACATAAACGACTTAATAAGACCCACGATAAAAGCATTAAAGCCCTATTCATCGGCAAGAGATGAGTTTCAGGGGAATAGCGATGCCATGGTGTTTTTAGATGCAAACGAAAACCCATTCGAAAACGGAGTAAACCGTTATCCAGACCCACAGCAAGGCAATTTAAAGGAACTGCTTTCCGAGATTAAAAGTATTAGTTCGAAAAATATCCTTTTAGGAAATGGAAGCGACGAAGTATTGGATCTTATTTTTAGAGCTTTTTGCGAACCGAATACCGACAATATCATTATATTACCACCAACATATGGTATGTATAGCGTTTTAGCAAACATTAACGCTATTGAAATTAAAGAAGTACAGCTATCTAAAAGCTTTCAACCACAAGTAGAAACGATATTGGATGCTGCAAGCGATAGCAGTAAAATTCTTTTCCTATGTTCCCCAAACAACCCTACAGGGAACAGTTTTTCAAGCCAATCAATTGAAGAATTATTGAATACCTTTAAAGGAATTGTTGTTATCGATGAAGCCTATATAGATTTTTCGAAGGAAAAAAGTTGGATTGATAGATTAGAAGAATTTCCAAATTTAATAGTTACCCAAACCCTGTCTAAGGCATACGGAATGGCGGGAATTAGACTTGGTATTTGTTATGCATCAACCGAGATTATTTCGGTTTTAAACAGAATAAAACCGCCTTATAATGTAAATGAGCTAACACAGCAAAAGGCTGTAGAACAATTAAGTATAAAGGATTTAGCAACAAACCAGATCAACGATATTTTAAAAGAACGCGCAAATCTAATTTCTGGATTGGAATCTGTAAGTTACATTTCAAAAATTTATCCGTCTGATGCTAATTTTGTTTTAGTAAAAGTTGATGATGCCACAAAGCGCTACAATCAACTTATAGAAAAAGGTATAGTTATAAGAAATAGAACCACACAGCCGGGGTGCGAAAATTGCTTGAGATTAACTGTTGGTACTAGAGAGGAAAATGAGATATTGATAAAAGCCCTTTTATTGATATCTGAATCCTGAACTTGATTAATGATTAAAGCATAATATAAACGAATTGTCATTCCTGCGAAAGCAGGAATCCAACATAGAAAATTTAAGTTTAAGTTAAAAAGATTCCTGCCTGCGCAGGAATGACAGAAGAAATGAAAAAAGTACTATTTATAGACCGAGACGGAACCATAATAAGGGAACCAGCAGACGAGCAAATCGATTCACTCGAAAAATTAGAGTTTTATCCTAAAGTATTCCAGTATTTGGGTAAAATAGCTAAAGAATTGGATTATGAAATAGTTATGGTTACCAACCAGGATGGGCTAGGAACAGAATCCTTTCCTGAAAGTGATTTTTGGCCCATTCATAATTTTATAGTTAAATGCTTCGAAGATCAAGGAATTGTTTTTAAAGAACAGTTTATAGATAGAACTTTTGCAAAAGATAATGCGCCAACAAGAAAGCCCAACACAGGCTTGTTAACAAAATATTTTTCTGATGATTACGATCTAGAAAATTCGTTTGTAATAGGCGATAGGCTTACAGATATTGAGCTAGCCAAAAACTTAGGAGGAAAAGGAATTTTTATAAATGACGAAACGAATCTAGGTACTGATGAAATTACCGTAAAAAGGGAGCAATTAGACGCCTTTATTGCATTAGAAAGCAATGATTGGGAAGAAATTTATGCGTTCTTAAAAACGAGTGCCCGTACCGGAGAGATTATTAGAAACACTAACGAAACTAAGATCGCTATTCAAGTTAATTTAGATGGCACGGGGAAAAGCGATATCGATACAGGTTTAGCCTTTTTCGATCATATGCTGGATCAAATTGCTCGTCACGGACAATTAGACCTTAGTATTAAAGTAGATGGCGATTTAGAAGTAGACGAACACCATACCATAGAAGATACCGCCATTGCACTTGGTGAGCTGTTTAATACAGCCTTAGGCGATAAGTTAGGCATAGAACGCTATGGATTCTGTTTACCTATGGACGATTGCTACGCACAAGCAGCCATTGACTTTGGAGGAAGAAACTGGTTGGTTTGGGAAGCAGATTTTAAACGTGAAATGATTGGAAAAATGCCTACCGAAATGTTTTACCATTTCTTTAAATCGTTTACAGATGGGGCTAGGTGTAATTTAAACATTAAGGCAGAAGGACAAAACGAACATCATAAAATAGAAGCTATTTTTAAAGCTTTTGCCAAAGCTATTAAAATGGCTGTTAAACGAGATGTCGAGAAAATGATTTTGCCAAGTACAAAAGGAGTTTTATAAAATTTAAAAATTAAGATTGACGAATTACGAACTTATTAAATCGTAAATCGGATATTGTAAATCTAAAATCAAGTGAAATTAGTAATTATAAATTACGGTGCCGGAAATATAAAAAGTATCCAATTCGCTTTTAAGCGCTTGGGGGTAGAAGCTGTCTTGTCTGATAATCCAGAAGAAATTTTAGCAGCAGATAAGGTGATTTTTCCAGGTGTGGGAGAGGCGAGTACCGCTATGGCTATGTTGCGAAATAGTGGTCTGGATAAACTCATTCCTACTTTAAAGCAACCCGTTTTAGGTATCTGCTTGGGTATGCAGTTGCTTTGCGAATCAACAGAAGAAGGAAATACAGAAGGCGTTGGCATATTTAAAACCAAAGTAAAGCGTTTTAACAGCGGGGTAAAAGTGCCACAAATGGGATGGAATGTTATTAAAGACCTAAAGTCTGATTTGTTTTCAGGAATTAAAGAAAACGAATACATGTATTTAGTTCATAGCTATTATGCAGAACACTGCGACGAAACCATAGCAAAAACAGATTATGGCATTAATTATGCCTCGGCATTGCAACACAATAATTTTTATGGCGTACAATTTCACCCGGAAAAAAGTAGTATCGCTGGAGCTAAGATTTTAAAGAATTTTTTGGAATTATAAATGAGTTACACTGAAGGCAATCGAAGTGCTTCGGTAAAATGATTACTAACTAAAAAGATTCCTGTTTGAGTTTACCTTGAGCAGAGTCGAAACGTAGAAAATATTATGAGAATTATACCAGCAATAGATATTATAGACGGAAAATGTGTGCGATTAACCAAAGGGGATTACGAGACTAAAAAAGTATATAATGAAAACCCTTTAGAAGTTGCCAAAATGTTTGAAGGTTCCGGAATACAGTACTTGCATTTAGTTGATCTAGATGGTGCTAAAGCAAAGCATATAGTAAACTATAAAGTGTTGGAACAAATTGCAACAAAAACCAGTCTTAAAATAGATTTTGGGGGCGGACTAAAAGCAAATGAAGATTTACATATTGCCTTTAACTCTGGAGCAAGGCAGATTACAGGAGGAAGTATTGCCGTTAAAGATCCAGAAACCTTCGAGGGATGGATTAATAAATATGGCGCCGAGAAAATTATTTTAGGAGCCGATAGCGATAACGGGAAAGTAGCCATTAGTGGTTGGTTAGAGCAGAGCGAAAAAGATGTTATTCCATTTATTAAGTCGTATCAAAAGAAAAGCATTAAATATGTTATTTGCACAGATATTTCAAAGGATGGTATGCTAGAAGGGCCTTCGGTTGAATTGTACAAGCAAATCATTTCAGAATGCTCCAATAGCAGTAACGACCAATCCATTAAACTAATTGCTTCCGGTGGTATTTCATCTATTGAAGAATTGCCTATTTTAAAAGAGATAGGTTGTGAAGGGGTTATTATTGGAAAGGCTATTTACGAGAACAAAATAAGCCTTTATGAATTAGAAAAATTTTTATAAAACATGTTAACAAAAAGAATCATACCCTGTTTAGATATTAAAAACGGTAGAACAGTTAAAGGTGTTAACTTTGTTGATCTGCGAGATGCCGGAGACCCGGTGGAATTAGCAAAGCAATATGCAGATTTAGGTGCAGACGAATTGGTTTTTCTCGATATTTCGGCGACGCTAGAAGGTCGTGCTACGACTTTAGATATGGTATTACACGTAGCAGAGCAGGTAAATATACCATTTACTGTAGGTGGCGGGATATCGTCTGTAGAAGATGTTGATGCCCTGTTACAATGTGGAGCAGATAAGGTATCGATAAACTCTTCGGCCGTTAAAAGACCTGAGCTGGTAAATGAATTATCCGATAAATTCGGAAGTCAATGTGTTGTGGTTGCCATAGATGCAAAAGAAGTAGACGGGCAATGGAAAGTACATTTAGCAGGTGGTAGTATTCCAACCGAAATCGATTTGTTCGAATGGGCAAAGGAAGTTGAAGAACGGGGAGCAGGAGAAATACTGTTTACATCGATGAATCATGACGGTACTAAAAATGGGTTTGCAAATAAAGCTTTGTCAAAACTATCTGAAGAATTAAATATACCTATAATCGCTTCAGGCGGAGCCGGAAATGTACAACATTTTATAGATACCTTTAAAGAAGGAAAATCGGACGCAGCACTTGCAGCCAGTGTGTTTCACTTTGGTGAAATTCCAATTCTTGATTTAAAAAGAGAACTAAGAGAACATAATATAGAGGTTCGTTTGTAATAGATGAACCAAAAAAAACAGAAATAAATGAACATAAAGTACGATAGTAACGGGTTAGTTCCGGCAATCATTCAAGATGCAGTGACGAAAAGCGTGTTAATGTTGGGATATATGAATGAGGCTGCCTATCAAAAAACCTTAGAAAGCAAACAGGTTACTTTTTTTAGTAGGAGTAAACAGCGCCTATGGACCAAAGGGGAAGAAAGCGGTAACTTTTTAAATCTGGTTGATATTAAAAACGATTGCGATAATGACACACTCTTAATTCAGGTAAATCCAGTTGGCCCTACATGCCATAAAGGAACAGATACTTGTTGGAATACAGAGAACGTATCATCTTACGGTTTTTTATCGACTTTAGAAGACGTTATTGCAGAACGTGTTTCGAATAAGGACACGAAGAAATCGTATGTTGCAAGTCTATTTGAAAAAGGTATTAATAAGATAGCGCAAAAAGTAGGAGAGGAGGCCGTAGAAACAGTTATAGAAGCCATGGACAATAATGATGAGCTGTTTTTATACGAATCTGCAGACTTATTATTTCACTATTTAATGCTATTAAAAGCCAAAGGATTCTCTTTAAAAGACATTGAAGAGGAACTGAAAGGAAGGCATAAATAATTAAAATTTACTATATTTGACTATATAATTCTAAATTATGACCCCATGAACCTACAAAAAATTATGATGTCGTTATTGTTTTTAATAATGACTTCCGCTACAGTTTTTGCACAAAAAAGTGTCGATGCCCAAATAACAGACTTAATAAAGCGAGATAATACCTTGCTAACAGAAAAAGATACTTCTTTAAAGCTTACAGAAGCACAAGAAGCTAAAGTTAGAGAGATTTATAAAGAACTCGTTGTTGTTTTAGATAAAGCCCCAAAATCAAAGAAAAAGCAGCAGGAATTTGAAAAAACGGTACTGCCTAAGCGTGAAGAAACTCTTAACGCTGTTTTAAGCTTATTAACGCCAAAACAGTTAGAAGCTTATAACACTAATGGAATACACTAATAAGATAAGATAACCATCAAAACACTTTTAATAAAAGGTATTAGAACAATTTCTAATACCTTTTTTGTTATCAACATATAATAATCCTTTTCTACCTTTTCTTCGCAAATTACATATTAACAACCTCTCAAATTTTTGATGAATGACAACCTACTTTAAGATTAAAAAGTACACACTATTGCTGTGTCTAACATTTTGTTTTTATGCTTGTTTTGATGATTCAGACGATTCCAAGGGATTCATAAATTCCGAATTGAGTGCAACAGATCCCAATACTGCTGGATAAATTAGAATACGTAAATAAAAGGGGGCTGGTGTATAAAAAGTGCCATTTTGAATGAACAAAATAAAATGGCTTTCAAACACCAGCATTCAATAAATCAGTATTTGTATTAAAACACCTTAAATTTAAATGTGTATTTTCTTAATTTTTATATAACTGAAAAAATAGATGATCTTTAATTACGTATTTAACAAAATTAAAGTTCAATAAATAAGAATGTAATCGATGTAAATGCTTGTAAAACCTGATAAAACGCAGTTAATAACCTGTTTTAATTTCGGTTTTACATAGGTTTTAATTTCCTGATTTGGCTGATTGTACAAATTAAGTAATTTTACTTAGTATTTGAACAATTTATACTTAACCTAGTAATTAAAATCAGTAATTTATGAAGACCCAAAGCAACCTATTATTTCTCACGCTCCTCTTATTTCTAAATGCAAACGAATCGACATCCCAAACCCAAAGTTATGGTTCAATTAGCTACAATAAAGCCGTAAATATTTCTGGTAAGCAACGCATGCTTACTCAAAAAATGTCTAAGGCTTATTTGTTACTTGCAAAAGGTGTTTATAACGACCAGATAAAAAAAGAACTTAATTCTGGTAAGTTTATTTTTGAAAAGCAACTTGCTATTTTAAAAAAGAATGCAGAAACTACAGTAGTGAAGTTGCGCATAAAAAGGGTAGAAGAACTCTGGGTTAAGTTTAAAAAACTATTAATAACCGACCCAAACCTATCTACATCTAGCGATATTATTAAAATGAATTCAGATTTATTAAAAGCTTGCCATGAAGTTGTACAAGCAATCGAATCAAGGTCTAATTACAGTAATAAATTTTTTAAAGATAATAATCAGGAGCTAGTAAAAATCATTAATATTTCTGGAAAGCAGCGTATGCTCTCACAAAGGCTTTGTTTATACTATACAGCCAGTATTATGTTTCCTAAAGAAAAGGACAAATATCAAGAAGTGTTAAATAACACATTTACCGAATTTAGTGGTACTATAGACTATTTGCTCATTAATAGTTATAACACGACAGAGACCGAAGAAGAACTCGGATCGATAATGGCTATATGGGAGAAGTTTCAAATCGATAAACATGGCTTTTTAAACGGTGATTTCGATCTGGAAGAAGTCTTTAACATCACCAATAGCTTAACGAAAAGTTTTAATAAAATAACTGGTATCTACGAGAAAATAGCAAAAGAAAGCTAAGCTTTTATTCTATTAATTCGAAACAGTATTTAATTAATTATCAAGTCAAGACCTGTTAGGTTTTTAAACCTGACAGGTCTGAATTTATTAGTGAAACTCTATTTTGTAAAGTTGCGAAGCAAAGCATTCAAAATAGTAAGTAGAACTAATCCCGCTTCCTATGCTGAACTCGTTTCAGTATCTGGCGGGATCTTAGGTCTAATATAGTGATGCAAAAAAATGAATCATTTCGATACAGCATTAAGATATCCACCCTTTAGCTTGGGATTTTCTAGAAAACCAAAGAAAAATAAATGCAAAAATGACTATCATAATAGCCATCCACAAATTAATCACCTGGTTGCTAATAAAAGCAAAACTCATTTGAATAATTACTGCAATTAAAGAGATAGCCCAAAAAGTAGTGGCCCATTTTTTTCTTAGCAAAAGCCCTATGGCTGCAATAGCTCCTGCAAAAACGGCAATAGCAAACATAGCAGTAACCCATGCAGGGGCACTAGCTGCAATTTCTAGTTCTTCTGCAGTAAAAGCATTACGGTATCTTTCCGTATTGTATGCTTGGCCTAAATAACCATCTACCCCAAGTCCGTTCCAAATAAGAGCAATAACACTTACGATCCAGAACCAAATAGGAGGCTTGTTTGTTGATGTTTCATTCATAATTATTAGTATTTAGTTAGTTAATTGAGATATACAAGTTATAATTTTTTTGTCACAATCAATAAAGGGCGTATTTTTCGAATCTGATTTTAATTCAAAAAATGAAAAAATACTTTTACGTTTTTACCATTCAATATTTAGGGTATCGTTTTCATGGTTGGCAAAAGCAACCCAACGTAAAAACCTTGCATTTAATGATAGATCGAACTTTAAACTTTATTCTTGAAGGTAAGCGTTTTAAAAGCTTAAGTTCGGGCAGGACAGATGCTATGGTATCTGCCGAAAATGCGGCCTTCGAACTGTTTTTATTCGAACCTATTGAAGATGAAAAAGCGTTTTTGGATTTATTTAATCATAACTTGCCTCAAGATATTAGAGCTACGAGCATACGGGAAGTAGATGCAGCGTTTAATATTATAAACCATTCAAAGATTAAAGAATATCTGTATTTATTTACCTGCGGTCAAAAATGCCATCCGTTTTGTGCTCCAATTATGACGACGATTCTGGACGATTTGGATATTGAAACGATGAAACAAGGGGCCAAACTTTTTGAAGGCGAACATTATTTTAAAACGTATTGCTATAAACCTACAGAAAATGGTGTTTATGATAGAGAAATCTTGCTATGCGAATTAGTAGAGAACACCATATATACAGCGAATTACTTTCCAAAGAAAACCTATTTATTAAGAGTTAAGGGGAAAGGGTTTATGCGGAATCAAATTAGATTAATGATGGGAACTTTAATCGATTTGGGAAAAGGTAAATTAACCTTAGAAGACATTAAAACAAGCCTATTGCCCGATAGCACTGTAAAGATGGATTATATAGCGCCAGCATCAGGGCTTATTCTAAATAACATCGAGTTTGAATAGTTAAGTGATTTTTGTAATTTTCTCGTATTATTTAGACTATCTTATCTATTTAAAAACTAATTAACAACATCAAAAAACGTAACATTATGGGGGTAACAGTTCCAAAGGAAACATTAGATTTTTTTAAAAGACTAGAAAAAAACAATAACAGGGATTGGTTTAATGAGAGAAAGAAGGAGTTTAAGGCCATGGAAGCCGAAGTGAAAAAGGTTTATAACTCAGTTTTCGAAACTTTAAACACCCACGATGAAATAGATAAACTAAAAATATTTAGAATTTATAGAGATGTGCGTTTTTCTAAAAACAAAGATCCTTATAAAACGCACTTTGGCGGTTCGTTTCATAGAACAAAACCGAAATTAAGAGGTGGTTATTATCTACATATTCAACCTAATAATGAGAGTTTTATAGCTACTGGCTTTTGGGAACCAGCTTCAGCAGATTTGCTAAGAATTAGAAAAGAGTTCGAAATGGATGATAGTGAAATACGCGAAATCTTGGCCAACAAAAAGTTTAATAGTGTTTGGGGTGACACCTTTGTGGGAGACGAGGTGAAAACAGCCCCAAAAGGGTTTAGTAAAGACCATAAAGCCATCGATCTAATAAAAAAGAAGCAATACATCTTCACTAAAAAGTATACCGATAAAGAAGTGCTTAGCCCAGACTTTTTAAACGATGTAAACACATCTTTTAAAGCCATAAGACCTTTCTTTGATTATATGAGTGATGTACTCACTACAGACTTAAATGGTGAGTCTTTAATTTAAGTCTTTTAGAACATATTAATATTAGAATAAGGGTTAGATTATATTTCTAACCCTTATTTAATTTACAATTTCCGAAGATTAAACAGCCCGAAAACAGCAATTGTCAATGTGATAAGTAACGTTGGAAGCATCAGATGCATCCAGCTAAAATCACGTTTTGGACTATAAAACTTAGCCTCATGATTTTCCCAATCGATTACATTGGCAGGATTGTTTTCGAAAATTTTTGTATAAAAACTTAGGCGCAAATTTTCATGAAATTCAGTAAGGGCTTTCAAGAAATCTAAGTGACTAATCATATCCGTACTAGCTAAATTATTAAAACTTAATTGTGTATGCATTGTTGGAACAAAAAGGGCAACTTTTTCACTTACGGTATTACGCATCATAATTTTTTCCATCATTTCGGTACTTGTTTCCTTCGCTTCTAAATCTCCCATATGTTGCATACCATAGTACCAAATCCAACTGAATTGATCATCTGGAACAGGATAGTTTTTATATTGAGGATAGGCTTCATAAAAACTCGTCATGGTGGCATCTTTTTCCAAATCCCATTTTTCATGGTAGCCATCTCTTTGTTCTACCATAGCATTTAAAGCTTCTGGCACTTGGTATCTGTTAAGAACATAATTATTGACCATAGCAGGAAGTAAAATGTTTAGTAAAACCCATATAGAAATTAAGATCAATGCATTAAAACTAGAGTCTTTTAGCATAGAAACTATCCATAGGCATAACGCACTCCAAAACGATACATACAATATGCTTTGTATAAATATTGCCCAAAATGCTTGATTCATCGGAATTTGTAAAATACCGCAGGCCAAAAACATCAGAAAAATTAAAATAGCAAAAACAAAGAGAATTCTTATCAATAGTTTTTTTAACAAAAACCTGGCTTTCCCAGCAGTTTGTGCTGCTAATATTCTCCAAGTACCTAATTCCTTTTCTTCAGAATATAAATTAAAGGTCATGGCTATTAACACCAAAGGAAACAGATAAATAATAACGAATCCCAAATCTAAATTCCCAGACATTAATAACGACGGGTTTTCAAAGTCGGTATCATATTTCTGACCTTCCAATCCACGAATGGTTACAGCTTGTAGCAATGGATTAACATCACTCTGACCAATTGAAATCGCACTTATATTTGTAGGCTTTTTTATTAAAGTAAAACGTAGGTAATACAATAACAAGCCTAAATCATCACTGTGATATTCCAGATTTCGTTTAATACTTTCTTCTTGAAACTCTTGCGCTGCAACAATGGTGTTTTCTTGTTTTACCAAATATTGTTTACCAATTAATATACTGATAACCCCAACAGATACCAACAAAACAAGACTTACCAAGAATATCTTAGTTCTAAAAAATGACTTAAATAATAAATGATACATCTTAGATAGCTTTTAGGTTAGTAGATATTCTTAACAAGCCAAAAACCGACAATACACTCCATAAGAGTAACGCCATAATGGAAGTTACTTCGTTACTTAACACTTTAGAGACATTTAAAAAGTGATATTCGAATGGAGGAAATTCTTTCCAATACTTATTGGAAATCGTATTAGGTCCAGCTTTTCCTTTATTGGGAATGAAATCCATCTGCAATTGGTTCATTTCTTGAGCCAGATTAAAACGATAAGCTTCTGCTTGGGCCTTAAAATGCAGAAAAGACTGGAAATCAGTACCAGAGAAAGCCATAGACCAATTTTTAATTGCTGTATACGGGTTAACAAAAGCAGATAAGCGTTCTAAGTTATTTTGTTTACGATAAACTTGATACAAGCGATCTTGATGCTCTAAATAAACTTTGGTACTCATAGCTTCACCCTGGGACATAACAAATCCACCATAATTAAAGGGAAGATCTTCTACCTTTGCCACATTATTTGCTAATAGTACAGAATCTTTTAATGCTTTAAAATGTGGGTCATCAGGATTATGGCTATCGCCTTGCTGAATTAAATCATGTTCAACGGCTGTTTCTATTTCTATTTTAGAAGGCGTAGGGTACAAGTAATACCCAATTGCTTGCAAAGATTTTGGTAGTATAATTACAAACAACAACCAAATCCCCAAAAGTTTTACCAAAGCGCCTTTCGCAGTTTTGCTAAAGGCTGAAACCAAAATGGTAATAGTACTTAGAATAGCAAAAAACAGTAAGTAAGAGACCAATAACAAGACGTATCTCAGTAAACTCCCAGAGTACATATCGTCATGAGATTCTATCAGTACAAAGCATAGCAAAATAAGAAAGATGGCAGATAGGAAAATTAAGGATAAGCTATAGAGGCCTAACCATTTACCAAAAACAATTTCTTTTCTAGTTATACCTTGACCAATTAACAGTTTTAAAGTGCCATTTTCTCTTTCTCGGGCCACTGTTGCAAAGCCTAAATAGAAAATTAGTAAGGGGATGATTACCTTTAAAAGCATCGCCAAACTAACCTCTCCAAATCGTAATAAGCCTGTAGACATACTCGCTTCAGAAAAGTTGACTGTATTCTGTTTGTGTGCTTCCAAGAATACGGCATTACCAACAAAATTTTCTAATCCTAAGTCGAAAATACTAAGAACATGTTTTATTCTAAGAGCAAAAGAACCATAATGAGCCATTCGATGCGGGTGCTTATCAGGGTTGTTTTCCCAACTCTCTTGCACTTCATCTTGCACTAAATGTCGTGTATAGTTTTGATCGTGGTAGTTTTCCCAACCGCTGTAGGTCGAAAAAAGAAGCAAAAATACCATTAAACCTAAAGCTATGCTCATAACTTTGGATCTAAAGGCATCTTTCCATAGTTGGCGTGCCAACAAATAAATGACATTTTTTCTCATACCTAAAATCTATAGGTTGCATTTAGTAAGATGTTCCTTGGCGAACCAGGCGCTAATCTTGAAGCATTTAAAGCACCTAACCAATATGTTTTATTAAAAAGGTTATTCGCTTTAAGAGTCAATTGTATATTCGAATTTGCAGGTTTGTAGTACAATGCCCCTTCAAAAACGGTATATTCTGGAAGCAATAAACGGTCGGCATACCATGAGTATTTATCTCCGCTGTATTGCATGCCAAGACCAACACTAATACCCCTTAAGGTTTTGTTTATAAAATCATACTTTCCCCAAAGATTGGCACTGTGCTTTGGAGTTCCACCAATACGTTCACCAATTAGTGATTCATCTTCATCTTCAACGATTTCGGCATCTGTAAAGGCATATGAGGCTACTAATTGAAAGTTTGATGTTATATAGCCTGAGAAATCAGTTTCAAATCCTTTACTGCGCTGCTTACCTCTGGAGGTTAAATTCTCTAAGTCGTAGGTGTCACCAATCAGAATATTCTTTTGGGTGATATCAAAAACAGCAAAATTTAATACTGCTTTTCCGTTAAAGAACTCGCCTTTGGCACCAATCTCTTTTAAACTACTTTCTAATGGGTTAAATCTACCTGGCGAAGCAGACCAAAAGAAACCTTCGGTAGCAGGGGATAATGACACCGTATTTGTCTGAGGCTGGAATCCTTCTAAATACGTAGCATAAGCACTTATGTTATCGGTAATTTCATAAGTCAAACCGATTCTAGGAATAAATGCCTCGTTTTTAAATTCTTGTTCATTGCCTTTATAATCAAATATATCTTTAAACCACTCATATCTTAAATTAATCAAAGCAGAAAACTTACCGATTTTGAATTGGTTTTGAATATAAATTCCACCAGTAGTAGAAAGGTTTGCCGGAATTTCAAACTCAGAAATTGTATAGTCTTTTGTCTCTCGTATACCATTGCTTGGGTTCTCTAAATTAAAATGCGGTACGTTTGGTACGGGCATTACAACACCATCAATTTCCATAGTTTGAAATTGATCCGCCTCATCAACATTGAAATTTGTTACCGAACCATCTAACCTTAAATAACGTCTAGCTCCGTTTTGTCCTCCGCCAATGGTGCGTTCCCATCGCGTTGCATCATATCCTACTAAGAACTTATTCGTGATTTTTTCTCCTTTAGTGTCAAAATTGAAAAAAGCACTAAAATTATCCGTATTCCAAAATTGCTCGCGTTCTACATAGCGCATGGCGGCCAAGGTTGGTATAGCATTTCCGGCAATATCGACCGCAGCACTGTTTACTGTTCTGTGTTCTGCTAAATCCTCATCCCAGGTTTGCTTCATGTAAGACGCATTAAAACCAAAATTATCAGTAAACTTCTTGTTGAAATTGGTCATGATAACCACTTCTTTAGACTTGAAAAAATCGTTGGAGGCTCCCACATTTAAAGAAATAGGAGTGCTCTTTAAATCAAATTCTCCATTAATGCTGCCAAAAATGGGCTGACCTCTATCTAAATTTCCGACACCATTACTATAAATCATTTCAACATTAAGTGCTGTTGTTTCATTAGGAATGTAACTAAATGAAGGGGTTATCAAAAAGGCGTTGTTTTTTACCAAATCCCTAAACGAATTTGCCTCTTGAAATGCAGCGTTAAAACGATACAGTAACGTTTTAGAGTCGTTCAAAGGTCCCGTGAAATCAGCGGTCGCTCTCAAAGTTCCAAAACTACCAGTAGTCGCAGAAACTTCGCTTCGCTTTTCTTTCAAGGGTTTTTTGGTCACCATATTCACAGTTCCACCAGGGTCGGCACTAGAAAAAGTAACAGAAGAAGGACCTTTTATCACTTCCACACGTTCAATATGCGAGGTAATGGGTTGAAGAAAATAATACTGACGGGTACGCATGCCATTTAGTATTTGTCCGTCATCCGCCTGTGTAATACCACGAATATTATAGTGATTGTATAAGCCAGTAACTGTAACATTACTAACTGTTTTTACGGCATCTGGTAATTGAAAGGCGAGACGATCGGCTATCAATTCTTTCGTTACGGAGGTTATCGCCTGTGGCAGCTCTTTATTTTTTATGGCTATTTTAGTTGCTGAAAAGGAATAGTCGCTATTATAATCTTTTCTAACCCTACCTATAACTTCTACGGATTGCAATTGCTCCTCATTTTCCTCCAGCACCAATGTGCCCAGATCATAGGCCTGAATTTGGTCAAATGATTTCTGTAAACGCAACGATCGCATACCTATGTAGCTTACGTTAATTTGATAGTTTCCAATTTGCTCAAGTTCTAAAGCAAAGCTACCGTCCTCTTGGGATACTGTACCGTTTGTAATTCCTGAACCTTGGTTTGTATACGAAATGGTTGCTCCTAATATGGGTTGTCTATCCGTATCAACAATTTTACCTTCAACCGAAATTTGGGCGAATGATGTATTAATTGATACTATTGCTATTATTATGAGAATGTAGTTTTTCATGGTTTTAGATTGTTTCTAAGTAAAGTTGATTTAATTGGCTTGCGTCTATATCATTGGCTTTTAGTTTCTGCACTAATGTGCCCTCTTTCATAATACCTATGGTCGTGCCTAGTTCTACGGCATTAAAAATATCATGTGTAGCCATAAAGATTACTTTGCCCATAGCCGCTAGTTCTTTACAAATTTTAGTGAATTCCGAAGTTGCTTTTGGATCTAAGCCAGAGGTAGGTTCATCCATAAAAATTACTTCTGCATTTTTGGCAAGTGCTACAGCAATACCAACTTTTTGCCGCATTCCTTTGGAGTAAGACGATAGCCTTTTGTGCTGCGCATCTGATTGTAGTCCTGTTTTTTCTAAAAAAGCCTCTAATTGAGACGTGGAGTATTTAAATCCAGCCAAACGGCTAAAGAAATCCAAGTTCTCTACACCGCTAAGGTTGCCATAGAGTTGCACAGTTTCAGGAATATATGCGGTAAGTTGATTGGTATCGTCTTTACCAACCTCTTTGTCGCCTAAAAGAGCTTGACCGCTATCTTTTTTTATAAAACCTAGAAAAATATTAATGGTTGTTGTCTTTCCTGCTCCATTTTGACCTAACAGGCAAAATATTTCGCCTTTAGAAACTTCAAAAGAAACATCTTTTAAGGCCACCTTTCCATGGTAAGACTTGCATATGTTTGTTGCTTTCAACATAACGTATAATGAATTAAAAATTGATTGTAAATTGTACAAACGCGTATACTTACTGTTGTTAACAATAATTAAGCGTTTGAATGTTTTGATGAGATGCCCTGCGAAAGGACGGAGCCCGATGTATGTTTAAATATGCATAACGTCTCGATATATTCCACAATAAATGCAGATTACCATATCGAAACGGCAAATGAATTGGGTGTACCTATCACACAATACAGCGATGGTACTACATACAAAATGGACTATAAAAATAGAGGAGGGGGTCTCGTAAAGAGATTACTTGATAGATATTTGTTGTTAAAAACAACGTATGGAGCTATACTATTAAATTTTTGCTCCGATAAAAAATATTCCGTTTGGGGTAAAACAGTGATTTCTGTTTCTAGAAGAGGTATAAAATTAACCGCTGTTGCTATATGACAAACTTCACAATGCTGAACGTCTGTATCGTCTGCATGATGAGAAAACTCATGTAATCCTGCCACTTTGAATAATAAAAACAAAGCGACAAAAAACATAGTGATAAAATGCTTCTTGTTTTTCATTAGAAGCTGTAAATATAAATCAATATTATAAATTATTAGAGGGGTAAATAAAAATACTTTAATTAAATCGAGCGCTTTAACTATTAGCGAATATTTATGCAATTCGCGTTCTGCTCTATTAACTTAAATCAAAGAGATTATTGCGTCACTACTATTTTTGTAATGACGACATAATTTAGCTTTCTAAGTTGAGGAATGTTTCCTTTAACTAAACTGCAGCAAGTAATTCTGGATTCTCAAAAAGTTGAAGACTGCTGAGTAATTGTTCCTTAACAATACCCATCATTCGCTTATTTAAAGCAGATGAGTTTTGTATGTAAATATTATACTCTTCAACAGTAAACTGCCCAATAATCATACCCTTTAGCGAATTTCTAAATTTCATATCTTTTTGAATCGCATTTTCAATATAGATCATGCGTTTCTCTGCAGATAAATCATAAAAAACCGATTTATGCTTAACAATATAATTTTTAAAAACAGCAATTAACAAGTCTTTTTGAAACTTTGCAATGGGTCTCAATACGATGTTTTGAAAACGTTCATCACTACTCATAGTATCATTAATGGTAGTTGAAGGAACTTCTGGACGAATACTTTTCAGGTTAAATTGTCTTGTGTTCATTGTAAAGGTTTTGATAAAAATATAGATTATAAACACTAAAAAATCGAGGTCACGTCCATAATTGTTAACGAGGTTATTAACAAATGGCTGAGTGCTAGTGTTTTCAGCCATTTGTTAAAGTGTTTGGTTTAGATTTGGCTTAATCCACCATCGACCACTAAATCAATACCATTTATATAAGAAGCATCATCTGAAGCCAAAAACAAAGCCGTTCTGGCAATTTCCTCAGATGCTCCAAAACGACCTAATGGTACCATGGAAGCAAATCCTTTTGCGTTTTCTTCCAACACATCCTCTGGCAAACCTAGTTTACCGTAAATAGGAGTGTCAATAGGTCCCGGAGCAATTGTATTTACACGGATACCTCTGGATTTTACTTCAGAAGTCAATACTTTGGCATAAGCTCGTAGAGCACCTTTGCTCGCAGAATATACCCCAAAGCCATCAAAAACTTTTTGTTTTACAATAGATCCTGTGAATAATACAGTACCACCATCATTTAAATAAGGTAAGGCCTCCTTTGTTGTTAAAATTGGCCCTTTAACATTAGTGTTAAAAATATCATTGTAATGATCTTCATTTATCTCAGTAACAGGAGATACAGGAGCGATTCCGGCATTTAAGAACAATATATCTATAGTGCCAAAAGCATTAGTAGTTTCTTTTATTAATTTAGCATTGTCTTCCGGTTTAGACGAATCCGCTAGAACAGTGATAAAGTCACCTTCTAAATTTTCCGCTACTTCGTTTAAAGCCTCTTGTCGTCTTCCTGAAATAACAACTTTTGCGCCTTCTTCTAAAAATAGTTTTGCTGTAGCTAATCCAATACCACTGTTTGCACCCGTTATAACTGCTACTTTGTTTTTTAATTTACTCATTGTTTTACATGTTTTTATTTGAAACAATCGTTCCAAATAAGATTAAAAAAAATTTATATTAATGTTTGTATTATAGTTTTAATAATAATTTGTAAATCGTTCTTGTTGGAAATTAAAATACCGGTTGTTCTAAGTCCCTGAATTGACGAGAATAAATACAATGCATATTCATTAGCCGATTTATTGTTGTTAATAACAGATTGTTCCTGACCTTTTTCAACTAACTCTTCCAAAAACTCCAAAAAAGAAGTCCGATTAGCATTTAAAAAGCTAACTATAGATTCATTTTGATTAGCCATTTCAGAAGTGCAATTAGTAATGAAACAACCTTTATCGTCCTTATCGCTAACAATCTCATCTAAATAAAGTTCAAAAAGACGCTCAATAGCATCCAGAGGATTATCTGCATTTTGTAATCTCTTTGAGACTTTTGTGTAAAATAGGTCCCGGTACGATTTTAAACATTCCAAAAATAAATCCAGTTTACCACCAAAGGAATTATAAATACTCGACCTGTTAAGTCCGGTAGCATCCACTAAGTCTTGCATAGAAGCAGCGTTAAAGCCCTTGTTATGAAAGACATTAGCAGCCTTTTTTAAGACCAATTCTTTATCAAATGTTTCTACTTTTGGCATTTTTATTTGAAATGTTCGTTCCAAATATATAAAATATTCTAAAACCTGTCTGTTAAATTTTTGTTATTACGTTGAAATCGTCAAAAAATCTCTCAAAATATTTACTTTTGAATAAACAATACCAACATATGAAATTTGGAAGTGTAGATAACCCCGAAATAATCGATTTTACTTTACCCGAAGACCATTTAGACACTATGAAGGTGTTAAATAGGGTTAAAGATGACAACATTCCCGAAATTTATGTGGGCTGTGCAAAATGGAATAGGGCAGACCTCAAAGGGTTTTACCCAAGAGGTACCAAAGACGAGCTGGCTTACTATTCAAGGCAATTCAACTCCATCGAGTTAAATGCTACGTTTTATAGGGTTTTTCCAGCCGAGCAATTTTCTACATGGTACAACAAAACTCCCGATGGGTTTAAGTTTTTTCCTAAGTTAAATCAAGAAATAAGCCATTGGAAACGTTTAAACGAAACACAAGCTGTTGTTGAGGACTATTTATACAATGCATCCAATCTAAAAGAAAAGCTGGGTACGATCTTTTTACAAATGCACAGTAATTTTGCACCTAAAGATTTTGATAGGGTAGTTGCTTTCGCAGAAAGTTGGCCAAAAGAAATGCCTTTAGCTATGGAGTTTAGACATACTAATTGGTATAACGACAGTACGGTATCGGAAGAATTATACCAACTGTTGGAAGAAAACAATATATCCAATGTTATTGTAGATACTGCCGGCAGGCGCGATTTAATGCATATGCGTTTAACCAATGCCACGGCTTTTGTAAGATATGTTGGTGCTAACCATGAAACAGATTATACCCGTTTAGATGATTGGGTTGAACGACTTAAACTTTGGAAGGATTCCGGGATTAAGGAAATAGATTTTTTCATTCACCAAAATATAGAAAAAGAATCCCCGTTATTATCGGCATATTTTATTAAAAAACTTAACCAGGAGTTGGGATACGCTTTAACTATTCCGAACGAAGACAAGCAACAAAAATTACTATAAATTTAGATATACTTATGAGATTTCACACACGAAAATGGGTAAAACCAGAAGACCTAAACCCAAACGGAACATTATTTGGAGGAAGATTATTAGAATGGATAGACGAAGAAGCCGCTTTGTATGCCATTATACAACTTGAAAACCAAAAAGTTGTAACTAAATATATGAGTGAAATAGATTTTAAAGCTTCTGCCAGACAAGGAGATATTGTAGAAATTGGTATTGATGTTGTTAAATTTGGAAATGCTTCTTTAGTATTGAAAAGTGAAGTTAGAAATAAAATGACCCGGGAAACAATCATTACAATTTCCAATATTGTAATGGTTAATCTGGGCGAAAATGGTAAAGCTAAGCCTCACGGAAAAACAGAAATAGAATATGTAGTAGATAGACTGAAAGTGTAATATTACCTCCCTTATTTAATAGTTAAGCCCGTATTTATGTATTGGTAATGGAATATTTACTCAGCCCTTTTCAGGACTAGTTAAATGGGCTATTGTACTTTGTGCAAAATGTGTTTTGAAAATTATAATCAATTTCATTGTTCTATTGCATTTAATTCAATGAACGGGCTATCTATTGGATATTTTATAAAAATTTAATAGCAAAGTGTCTTAAATGCCTATAAGACTGCAAAAAAAAGGTGGTTTTTTATAAATTTGTTTTCTTAATTATTACAATACATTAATTTAAAATATTTTATGAGCAAATCATTATTTGACAAAGTGTGGGATTCGCATGTCGTAAGAAAAATTGAAGACGGACCAGACGTATTCTTCATAGACCGTCATTTTATACACGAAGTAACAAGTCCTGTGGCATTCTTAGGGTTAAAGAGTAGAGGCTTAAGCGTTTTGTATCCAGAGCGTACATTCGCCACTGCCGATCATAATACACCAACAATTAACCAACATTTGCCAGTTGAAGACCCACTATCGGCAAATCAGTTAAAGGCATTAGAAGATAATTCTAATGAATATGGTATTAGCCATTGGGGACTTGGTCATAAAAAAAATGGTATTGTACACGTTGTAGGTCCTGAAAACGGCATTACTTTCCCTGGAGCTACTATTGTTTGTGGAGATTCACATACATCTACACATGGTGCTTTTGGAGCTATTGCTTTTGGTATTGGAACATCGGAAGTAGAAATGGTGCTATCTACACAATGCATCATGCAGCCAAAGCCTAAAAAAATGCGTATTAATGTAAATGGGCAATTAGGAAAAGGTGTAACTCCCAAAGATGTGGCGCTTTATATCATTTCAAACTTAACAACTTCTGGTGCAACTGGATATTTTGTTGAATATGCCGGAGATGTTTTTGAAAATATGACTATGGAAGGCCGTATGACGGTTTGTAACCTTTCTATTGAGATGGGTGCACGTGGTGGTATGATTGCTCCAGATGAAACAACTTTCGAATATTTAAAAGATAAACCACTATCTCCAAAAGGGGAAGCTTGGGATAAGGCTGTAGCACATTGGAAAACTTTAAAAACCGATGCCGATGCAACATTCGATAAAGAATTAACATTCTCTGCCAGCGATATAGAGCCTATGATAACATATGGTACAAATCCAGGCATGGGAATGGGGATTTCTAATAATATTCCTAATGCAGAAGCTGTTGAAGGTGGTGTTGCTACCTATAAAAAATCTTTAGATTATATGGGGTACCAAGAAAATGACTCCATGATTGGTAAAAAGATCGATTATGTATTCTTAGGAAGCTGTACCAATGGTAGAATTGAAGACTTTAGAGCATTCGCGTCTATTGTTAAAGGAAAACAAAAAGCAGATCATGTTACGGCTTGGTTAGTTCCTGGCTCTCATGAAGTAGAAGATAAAATTAAGGAAGAAGGTATTTTGGATATCATTACAGAAGCTGGGTTTGTATTAAGACAACCTGGATGTTCTGCTTGCTTAGCAATGAATGATGATAAGGTTCCTGCCGGAAAATATGCAGTAAGTACCTCAAACAGAAACTTTGAAGGGCGTCAAGGACCTGGTTCCAGAACACTACTTGCTAGTCCGTTAGTAGCAGCGGCAGCTGCCGTTACTGGCGTAGTAACCGACCCAAGAGATTTATTATAATCATTGATGTTTTAAATAAATCAACGATTAAACAAAAAAATATAAAATAATGGCTTACGATAAATTTAATATACTAACAAGCAACGCAGTTCCATTACCTTTGGAAAATGTTGATACCGATCAAATTATACCTGCTAGATTCTTAAAAGCAACAGAACGTAAAGGATTTGGAGATAATTTGTTTAGAGACTGGAGATATAATGATGACAACACTCCAAAAGAAGACTTCGTATTAAATAACCCTGTTTATAGTGGTAAAATTTTAGTAGGAGGAAAGAACTTTGGTTCAGGGTCTTCTAGAGAGCATGCTGCTTGGGCGGTTTACGATTACGGATTCCGTTGTGTAGTATCTAGCTTTTTTGCAGATATCTTTAAAAACAACTGTTTAAACATTGGTGTTTTACCGGTACAAGTAAGTCCGGAATTTTCAGAGCAAATCTTTGAAGAGATTTATAAGGATGCCAATACGGAAATAGAAGTAAACCTGCCAGAACAAACGATTACAATTAAATCTACTGGAGCACAAGAATCTTTCGAGATTAACAGCTACAAAAAAGACAATATGCTTAATGGATTTGATGATATTGATTATTTACAAAGCATGAAAGGCGAAATAGAAACATTTGCAAATGGTTTGATGCTATAAATGGCAATGAAGAAAATAGAAATAATGGATACGACATTGCGCGATGGTGAGCAAACCTCGAGCGTGTCGTTTTCTGCTTCAGAAAAACTAACTATAGCAAAACTTTTATTAGAAGAATTAAAAGTAGATCGTATAGAAATAGCATCTGCCAGAGTATCTGAAGGTGAACTTCAAGCTGTAAAGGATGTTACTTCATGGGCAAAAGAAAATGATTATTTACATACGGTTGAAGTATTAACTTTTGTTGATAATGGCGTTTCCATAGATTGGATGATCGAGGCAGGAGCCAAGGTACAAAACTTGTTAACAAAAGGTTCATTAAATCATTTAACTCATCAGTTAAAAAAGACTCCAGATCAGCATTTTAAAGAAATATCAAAAACTATTTCTTTAGCAGAGCAAAAAGGTATTGAAACTAATGTTTATTTAGAAGATTGGAGTAATGGCATGCGTAATTCCAAAGACTATGTTTTTGAATTTTTAGAATTCCTTTCTACGCAACCCGTTAAACGCATTATGCTTCCCGATACTTTGGGCGTTATTACACCAAAGGAATCTTACGATTTTGTAAAAGAAATTAAAGACAAGTATCCTAATTTACATTTCGATTTTCATGCCCACAACGATTATGATTTGGGTGTAGCTAATGTTATGGAGGCACTTAAAGCAGGAGCAGACGGGCTTCACTTAACTATTAACGGTATGGGAGAACGTGCAGGTAATGCGCCCATGTCGAGTACCATAGCCGTAATTAATGATTTTATGCCAGACATTGAGGTTGGTGTTAATGAAAAAGTATTGTATACCGTTAGTAAACTTGTAGAAACATTTTCTGGCGTTATAATCCCTGCAAATAAGCCTGTGGTTGGAGCAAACGTGTTTACGCAAACAGCTGGAATACATGCGGATGGAGATAGTAAGAAGAACTTGTACTTTAGCGATTTGTTGCCAGAACGATTTGGAAGAACGCGTAAATATGCATTAGGAAAATCATCTGGAAAAGCTAATATTCAAAAGAATTTACAAGAACTAGGGCTTCAACTTAATGATGACGATTTACGAAAAGTTACCCAACGTATTATTGAGTTGGGAGATAAAAAACAAGTGGTAACTAAAGAGGATTTACCATATATTATTTCTGATGTTTTAGATCATACCTACGAAGAAAAAGTAAAAGTGAATTCGTATGTGCTAACACATTCTAAAGGCCTTAAACCGTCTACAACGGTGTCTATTACCATAAACAACGAAACTTTTGAAGAAAATGCTCAGGGTGACGGACAATTTGATGCTTTCATGAATGCCATTAGAAACATCTTTAAGAGGAAAGACATGGTATTACCTGGCTTAATAGATTATGTTGTAAGAATTCCACCTGGAAGTCACTCAGATGCTTTATGTGAAACCATTATTACGTGGAAAGATGTTAAAGAGGAATTTAAAACACGTGGTTTAGACTCAGATCAAACCGTGTCTGCTATTAAGGCAACCGAAAAAATGCTGAACATAATTATTAACTAAGATTAGAATAAAACAAAATAAATGAAATTTAATATTGCGCTTTTAGCCGGAGACGGTATAGGACCAGAAGTAATAGATCAAGCCGTAAAGGTAAGTGATGCTGTTGCTAATAAATTTGGACATGAAATAACTTGGAAACCAGCACTAACAGGTGCGGCAGCTATTGATGCTGTTGGAGAGCCTTACCCAGACGAAACACATGATATTTGTGCAGCTTCTGATGCGGTTTTATTTGGGGCTATTGGTCACCCGCGTTTCGATAACGATCCATCTGCAAAAGTGCGTCCGGAACAAGGTCTGCTAAAAATGCGTAAAGCCTTAGGTTTATTTGCTAATGTAAGACCAACCTTTACGTTTCCTTCGTTGTTAGAAAAATCACCATTGAAGAGAGAGCGTATTGAAGGAACGGATTTAGTTTTCTTACGCGAATTAACTGGAGGTATTTACTTTGGTGAAAAGGGTAGAAGAGAAGAAGGAGAAACCGCTTACGATAACTGTGTTTACACAAGAGAAGAGGTGCAACGTTTAGCTAAAAAAGGTTTTGAATTGGCTATGACGCGTTCTAAAAAACTGTGTTGTGTAGATAAGGCTAATGTGTTAGAAACATCAAGACTATGGAGAGAAACCGTTCAAGCCATGGAAAAGGATTACCCAGAAGTAGAAGTGAGCTATGAGTTTGTTGATGCTGTAGCGATGCGCTTGGTACAATGGCCAAACAGTTATGATGTGTTAATTACTGAAAACCTATTTGGAGATATATTAACTGATGAAGCTTCTGTAATTTCAGGATCTATGGGATTAATGCCATCGGCATCTTTAGGATCTGATATTGGTTTATTTGAACCTATTCACGGATCGTATCCACAAGCAGCCGGAAAGAATATCGCAAATCCAATGGCTACAGTTTTATCGGCAGCCATGATGTTCGAGAACTTTGGTTTACAAGAAGAAGGTAAAGCGATTAGAGAAGCAGTTAATAAAGCTTTAAATGAAGGCATTGTTACAGAAGATTTATCTGATGGCGGAAAAGCTTACGGAACAAAAGAAGTAGGGGACTGGTTAGCTTCGAATATTTAATTATTCCTTAAAACATATATTTAAAAACCTGTTAAGTGTTACTTTCTTAACAGGTTTTTTATTAGTGAAACTCTATTTTGAAAAGTTGCGAAGCAAAGTATTCAAAATAGTAAGTAGTTACTTATTTTGATTAATAAAATCAATCACTGTTTCTGAGAATAATTCAGGCTCACTAGACATAGGTGAATGACCTGATCTTTCAAAGATTACCAATTCTTTTGTACTAGAGCCTAAATTATCATAAGCTTCTTGCGCAAATTTTGGAGGGACGACCAAATCATATTTACCCGAAAGCACTAAAGCGGGTATCGTAATTTCTTGAAGCCTATTAGTAAAAGATAAATTCCTAAAAAGACCTCTATCATTAAGAATGGATTGAGTATTAGCTTTATTCCATAAAGCGGTTAACAAATTGTATTTAAAAACAGTGTTGTTACCATCATCTTTTTCATTATTAATAACATTATCATTTACTAGTTGGTCTTCTGCTTCAAAGGCTTTTGAATTCATATCAAAAAAATCTTCCTGGATGTATTGCGTCTGATTTACATTATTTGCTAAATCAATAACACCTTCCCAAAAATCAATGCTATTATCAGCTTCAATTTGCTCGGAAGCAACACGCTTAAAATTGGAAATATATTCAAGGTACATGCCTTTAGGGTCATGAGCCCCATCTACCTCAATCCATCCTAAAAAATCACTTTGGTTTTTTAATAATGTAGCAGTTCCCAATGCACCTCCCCAACTATGTCCCATTAAAAAAAATCGAGAATCGCTGCCATATTTATGCTTAATAACTTTTACGAGTGCTAAAATATCTTCTGCCATAATATCAACACTTATCCCGCTTTTAGAATAACTTCCTTGAGCCATTCCAGATCCTCTTTGATCGAAATAAACAACGGCACAGGTTTTTTCAATATCACTTTTAATAGTATTGGCACGATAAGCTAATCCAAAACCTCCAGGTCCGCCATGTAATATAATAAGGAATATTTTTTCTGAAGCATTGCCATGTATGTAAACTGGCATATCTGCATCTTTATGGCGCACAAATAATGTTTCATTTAAATCATTAAGATTATCGTCTTTAGAACATGAAAAAGTAGTCCATAAAGCAATTATTAGTAATAGTAGTTTTGAGTAATTATTAATCATTTTTCGCATCTATTTTTTCTTTTTTAAATTAAAACGGTACCCATACTGGAAATTAAAAGCTGGTAATGTCCCTGCATTATATGGAGTTCTTAACATTAAATTGATATTAAAATACCGTCCCGTTATCTTTTTACCTTTTCTTTGTTTACCAATGCCTACAGAAATGGATGGCGCGTAGTAACCTCTGCCTGGAAGAAAGACTTTCTCGACATTATCTCCATTAACTTTGTATGTTTCGGGTAAAAAAGAGCGATAGTATCCTAAAGGGTTAAAAGCTATACTAAATTGTTTCCCCTTCTTATTTGTTCTTCTCCAGGTAAGCCCATAATTGGTAAAGACTCCAGTGTCTGTTTTGGAAGAGAAATTAGTAGTAAAACCTAGATTTCCATTTAGAAGAAATTGATGTGTATTTGTTCTTTGTCCACGTTTTCTGTTTTTAGTTTTTACATGTTCTTTCAAAAGATATTCAGCACCAAAAACCAAGCCATTGTTCCAGAAAATATTACCAAAATAACTGGCTTTAAATTCGGTTCTATCTAAAAAAGATTTTGAAAGGGGAGTAGTAAGATTGTTTGTACCTTCTAAATTTTGTGCAAATCCTACTTTTAAAATGAAAAGTAGAAAAGAAATAAGTAAGCATAGTTTTAATTTCATGTACTATAGATTTATTGTTCATGGAAGCAAAACTATCCTTATAGCTTATCTATTACTGTTAAAGTATATGTAATTAAAACTTAATGAATTATAAAAAAAGTAGAATTAAGTTAAATTAAGTTAGAAACATTTTTAGTTTATCGATTTGGTAATACCATCGATTTTTTAATATACTTTTTTGTAGTTTAGGATTAAAGAGTCTAACGCTTTATCAATAGTATTCGTGTATGTTTTTTTAGATAAATCAACTTTGTCTTTATATTGCTTTTGAGCTGCTATCTTATTAATTGGGTATTTTTCCAAAAAAACAGGATAAACCATGTATATAGCATCTGTTTCAATATTTTGTATGACCTCAAAAACATCATCAAAGAGAAAATGCTCCTTTGTTAATTTATCTTTTTTTGCGTCTGCTACAGAAATTAAACAGCTATCATTATAACGATTGATAGCCTTTGTAACATAATATGAACCTAAGCTTTTAAATTTACCTATGATAACATGCTGTGGTTTAAAAATATTTCTTCTAATTTTTAACTCATTATAAGTTTCAATGATAACTTCACTTGGTACAGTTTCATATTTTTCGGTAGTTTTTAAACTCCTTCTAGCAATGTTTAATCTGTTATTTACTTCTGTTTCATTAAGCTTTTTTGCAATTTCTGGTGTAAATCTGGATTCCTTTTTTAGCTGAGCAATTTTTGTACTATCACTTTTTGCTTTTTCGGCAAATGCTAAAGCGCGTTTATAAAACTCAGATATACGCTTAGTTGAAGGTTTTTTAATAGAGCTTGTCCGTTCTTGGGATAATATTTCATAGGCGTAAGGAGATTTACCTTCTTTTAAAGCAATTAGATTGTTAAACTCTTTATTAAAAACAAAATCTACGTTTTGCCCTTCTAATTGAAAACATAGCAAAAACAATAGAGAGATAAAGCACAAAAACTTCATAACTATGAATTAATGGAATTACAAATATTTACTTTGGGGAAGGATACAAATATATGTATTATTCGGTAACTCCAAAACTTCTAACTTAATTATCTAAACCCTAATAAACCATCATATGGTTTTGATGATTAATGGTAGATTGATACGTAACGTTGATCTGTATTCTATTCTTGGGAAAAAGTTATTGGATGTAGATTATAACAATTTAAGCGAAGTATCTTTCGCCTTTAAAAAGATCATGCCTGGCTTATATCTTTTTAAGATTAATGATGTGAAGACAAGTAAATTGGTTATTCGCTAACGACGGTTTTTTCTTTAAAACTAGAGCTACTAGGTAGTTCAAATATCTCTAAATCAAAGTAGGGAAGTGCTGCTATTAAATGATCGAATATATCAGACATGATATACTCATAATTTGCCCAGCGCTTATCACTGCTAAAAGCATAGATTTCCATAGGAATACCTTGAGTTGTTGGTGCTAATTGACGTACCATGATCATCATGTCTTTGTTCACTCCAGAATGTCGATTGAGGTATGCGTCAATATATTTTCTAAAAATACCTATATTGGTAAGGTTCCTACCGTTTATTAAAAGGTCTTTATTGATATTGTTGGAGTTATTATACGAATCAATATCTTCATTTCTGGTTTCTAAATAGGTCGTTATAAGCTGAATGTTTTTAAGCTTGTTGACTTCATTTTCATTTAGATATTTAACACAATCCTGTTTTATGAATAAGGCTCTTTTAATTCGCCTGCCATCTGCATCCATCATACCTCGCCAGTTCTTAAAAGAATCAGATATAAGGGCATAGGTAGGAATGGTTGTAATTGTTTTATCGAAATTCTGAACTTTTACAGTAGCCAGATTAATTTCAATCACATCACCATCGGCTCCGTATTTTTCAAACGTAATCCAATCGCCAATGCGTACCATATCATTTATAGATACTTGTATGCTAGCAACAAAACCAAGAATGGTATCTTTAAAAACCAGAATAATAACAGCCGAGGCAGCACCCATAGCGGTTAAAAACGATAGGAAAGGGGTCTCGGTTATAATGGCTAAGGCCGACATGAAACCAGCTACCCAGGCAAAAATCATGAATACCTGTATGTAGCTATCTATAGGCTTATCCTTTAACCTTGGGAGTGTTTTTAAATAGTCCTTTACCGTGTTTAACAGACTTCTTACTATCCAAAGTGTTAAAACAATAGCAAAGACTCGCAATCCTTTTTCTATAACACCATCGAAATTTGGAAAATCTGCAAAAATAGAAGGCGTGAACTCCATGGCTATCAATAACGGAATGATATGCGCGATGTTTCGAGGTACCTTATTGGCTACCATGAAATCATCAAAATTGGTTTTTGATATGGTAGCGAATTTATTAAAGGACTTTACTAATAGTTTTCTTATTATAAAATCTATAATAAAAACCGCGATTACTAATACTAGAAGCAGTCCGAGCATGTTTAGGTATTCGGCAGTAGATTTTGAGATATCTAATTCTACTAAACGGTCGTATATTAAATGCTTAAAATCGATAGCTTCCGAAGTTGTTTCAATGTTTTCAGTCTCTTGTATCATTTTACAAGTTTTAAATATTTTCTATCAATGTAAAACGTACCAAACGGAATTATGGAGGCAACTAGAACTGTAACAAACTGTTTTTTGTTCCAGTTAAAATCTTTTCTTAACATGAAGGCAAAAGCGATATAGGCTATGAATAACAGGCCATGGGGCATACCTAATAGTTTAACATATTGCGGGTCGTGCATAAGGTACTTTATAGGTGTCGCGATAAATAATAATAGAATATAAGAGACGCCTTCTAAAAAGGCAACAATTCTGAATATAGATGGGAATGAAAACATATATAAAGGTTTCGTGCAAAAATAAGGTAGAAAACCAAAATAACCTCGTATATATACGGCTTATTTATAGTGCGTTAAAAATAATGAGTCCGTAGATAACAAAACGCACCAATCGTAACGAACCGTATAGAATCACATTTCTAAACGGAAACTTTATAATACCAGCAGCTATACAGGATATTGAGAATGGGAGTGGAAGCAGAGCTCCAACAACAATCAAGAAACCACCCCATTTTTTTGAGTTCTTTAACTGGGTTTCCATTTTTTTATGCATATAATCGTGTACTCTTGGTATTTTGGTAATAGCAACACCCAACCAATAGGAGATTAAACCGCCAGCATAAGAAAGTAATGCTAAAAATGACAGATATAACCATGGCTCAGGCATTTTTCCTGACCAGGCAATAAATATTTCAGGAGGAACGATTCCTAAAAGTGTTTCGGAAACAAAAAAGAAAGCCATAACACCATATGCCGGAAGTATTTCCGTTAAACGGACTAGGGCTTCGTTAATATTGAAATACTTATTAACGATATAAATACCGATAACAATTATAATAATATATGGTAAAGCTTTTTTTACAGCATTCCATACAAAGCTGTAAAAACCAGTATAGTTATAATATTGATGTAATAATTGCATTCGAGTCTTTTCAGACTTCGACTTAGGCTTCGATTTCATAGCATTGAAATTATAAGGCAGTACAAATATAAGCGTAATGTTTTTATCGCAAAACAGGTATATGCGGTTTTATCATTATTTAACACTAATTTCACGGTAAACAGGGGTGTTGAAATATTCTATTTTACATAATATTAATTATAGTACAAATGTATTTCATCCATTAGATAGCTATAATTCAATATTATGTAAAATATCCCAGAATGTTTATAGTTTCATAATAACGTTTAGTACCTGGGTCATTAAACAGTCGTGTTTGGCTTCTCGTTTAATTTTGATATTCTGCACAATCGTTCATATTTTTTTAAATAAGCGATTCTCAAGAAACTTCACGTTTATACATTTGTAGCTATAATTAGTCATTATGTAAAATTGCCGCTGCCAAGCGCTCGATTGCTTTTTAAAAATTAAAATGCTTTATGACATTTATTTTTAAACACAATTTTCCATCGCTTGCCAACGCCAAAAAAAGCTAACTTTTAGATTCGTTTTAAACTTTACGTTGGCGAGGATATTCTCGTTATATTTTTTTCACGAGCTTTTCGTTAGGTTGTCACAAGAGTATAAAATTTTCCCTTGCTTAAATCCAAACTTTAAAATTTCTATACACTTGTTATATGTATGGCTCCGATTAATCTTCTTTTGTTTAGTGCTTCTAACATTATGTCAAATACGACAGAAATTTTAGAGATTAAGTATCTCTGAAATTTTGTGCGAGTTGTGCGCTGGCATCGACTACAAGATGTTTATTAAAGGTTTCATTATATCTTTTGTCTTGAAACAAAAGAAACAAAAATTCAAGACTGCATATAATTTTGGAAACAATGTACGGCTCGTTACGCTATATTTTAGGAAACGTCGGTAGTAACCAAGATTACTGCTGAAATCCTTTTAAAATGCAGAAAAACCAAGAATAATTCTAACTAACCCCTAAAATATGTACGCTCCACTCACCTATTGTTTTAGCCAAAATTAGTATGAGGTCGTTTTAACATCCTGCTTCTATTGAACATTTCGTTAACTATTGAGTTTTGATACGCATACAAGTCACACCAAAATTATGTTTTTCGGTTCGTGAAATGCAAGGGTAAAATGAAGTAAAGCTATTTAGCCAACACCACATCCAACGCTCCGTAAACCGCTTTACCCCTTGCATTTGACTCATTCAAAACAGATTAATCGGCTATCCTTAGCATGGTGCTAGGGTTTAACTTTAAATATTTTTATTATGGATGTTCGTTATCTTTTCTATTTTAGGCTTAAGCCTTATCGTAGTTATTTATTCTTTGGTGTACACCCTAAGTGTAGTTTTAAAATAATTTATATGCCTAAGCATAAAGTTTATGTACACGCTATTAGGTTATTTGGGCTAGAGCTTGGTATTACAAATTTTCCTCCACCACCATCATAGGTTTTTTTTTTGCTCTCAAAACTGTTAACGTAATTTTTCTATTTGATTGGAGATAGTGTACATTTCCAATTCATCTAAGCCATTGGAAAATATTTTAATCTCCCAATTACATAAACTAGGTATTAAACTGACTTCATTCTCTTTAAAGACATTACTATCTGAATGCGATAAATGTTTGGATGGAATTAAATAAACAACTCTTGGTTCTTTGTCTATTATTAAGACTAAAGCGACAAATAAATTATCTTTTAATCCTCCTAAGTCTTGTTTTGAAATTTTGATACTTCTTTGTGTAGTATCTAAATCTATGGATTGTAGATATAATTGGTTATCTCCAATTAAAAAATCTACCTCTTCCCTTCCATCGATTTTTGTAGTTAATTCTAAATAAAAGTTTTTCAGTTCTGATTTTAGAAAATCTATAATTAAAGAAGACATTAGTTTTCTTCTTTTAATTTTAAGTCTGCACAGATTTCTTTAAAGATTTCGCAAGGATCAACATCAATAGCTAAAGCAATAAGATATAGTTCTTCTACTCGAAGTTTTGTAGATTCATTGGAACTTAGCTGACTCATGCGAGATTTGCTAATCCCTGTTTTACGAGAAACCTCTGCTTTATTAATAGATTTCTTTGCTAAATAGAGACCTAATTTAGTCATATATATATCATTTTTATATACATAAATATAGATACTTGATACTAATGTGTCAAATTTTAAAACTTTTTATTTGTATTTGGGTATATTTTTAATACTTTAGTATAGAAAATCAACACACATGTGTTAAAAAATAACACCAATGAGTAAAACACGATATACTAAAGCACAACTTGAGCAGATTGTTTATACACAATTAGAGAATTTAAATGCTATTCACGACCTTTTACGTATTATGAAAGTACAGAATGAGCTTATAGATAATGCGAATAAGAAATTAAGGGATGAAGTGATTGATTTTAAGAAACGGGTTAATTATGGAACTGGAAAATTTAAATAAAGTCATTATTCTTCTGATTCATTTCCTTTCAAATTAAAAATTATAATATTAAAACTTTTCAAAGTTAAAATAGAAATACTTATATTAGAAGATATAATACTAAAACCTTAATTTTAGTTCGTTATATTTGCACAAAATTTAAGGGAATAATTGAGCCAATTTGATTACATAAAAGAGATAGCAAAATATGGTCTTGAAAATGACCAAGAACGCCTATTGACGGTAATTAACGAACTTGTTGAACATTCTAAAAAGACTAAAAAAGTAAATTTTGCAATTCAATTGCAATCTATTCTTAAAGAGTCAATGCGCCAACAAAGTGCTAATAGTTTGACAAAAGTAAGCTCAGATTCTTATCAGCAACGTCAGAACGATCGTGACTTGCAAGATTTAATTCTAGAAAAAATCACTTCAGATTATTCTTTGGAAAACATTGTTGCTGATGATGTGGTAATGGGAGAATTAAAACATTTCATTGAAGAGCACGAAAAAATTGAATTACTACAAAATTTCAAGCTTCCTGTTTCTAACAAACTATTATTGCATGGACCATCTGGTTGTGGAAAAACATTAGCGTCTTATATCATTGCTGGTGAATTAAAAAAAATGATGGTTGTAGTCAATTTAGGAGCAATAGTTTCTTCTAAATTGGGTGAGACTAGTAAAAATCTTTCTAAGATATTTAGGAAGGCAGCACTTGAAGACTGTATTATTTTTATTGATGAATTTGATAGTTTAGGAAAAGTGCGTGATTACAGTCAAGATCACGGAGAAATGAAACGTGTGGTTAATACTATACTTCAATTATTTGATTATTTACCTCAAAGTAGTATTGTAATCGCTGCGACTAATCAAAAGGAAATGCTAGACTCTGCGTTGACAAGAAGATTTGATAGTATTATAGGTTTCTCATTACCAAATACTGGACAAATTAAAAACCTTGTTGAGTTAACATTAAGCAAGAGTGGTTTTGTATTAAGTAATAAAAGAGAGGGAACAAAGATTATGAAGCTGTGTGAAGGTCTGTCTTACTACAGCATTCAAAAGACGCTTATTACTGCATTAAAGCGTAGTTTATTTAATCAAAGTGATAAAGATGTAAAGTCCATAACTAAAATTGATAGTCAAATTTGGAAAGCTCTTGTCATTGCAGAAAAAAAATCTCTTGAGATAAACTCTTAAACCTCTCCTTCTAAGTCAGCTTCGACTACATTAATAACTTCAACATTGTTTATTGCTCTTAATTCGTCGTATAGACGACCTGTATTAGTTCTTACCGTTTCTTCAATATTAAGGACTAGTGAGAAATTAAATTCTGTTGGATAATTCTCAATCTGAGATGCCATAATTTGATTTGACAATAGAGCTTGTACTGCTAATTTAAAGGTTTTCCCTTCACTTCTCAGTTGTGCAACATCAACATTAAATTCAATTTTTTGAACATTACTATAAGGTGCTGGAGTAGATTTATCTCTTGCAGATTGAGACCAGCTTAATGTAGTTCGTAACTTTGAGTTTAGCACTCGTTGCACTCGGTTAATATCATCTGAAGAATGATTCTTGAAAATACTAAATGCCATATGCACAGGACAATATGTTAATTGATTGTGCTGTAATGGTAAAAAGCTAAAGCATAATGTAGCTGTTATTTTAAGTACCCGATTAGTCTTACCTAGACTTGTTGAAATTAGGTAATCTGGAAAGTTTATAGGGTATATCTTTTGTTCACCGCTTTGGATACTGTCTTCCAATATCATTGTTGCACTATTCTCATCTGAAAAAATAGTCCTATTAGCATCAATAAGTCCATAGCCAGAAGTTCTATTAAGCAAAGATTTGTTTACATCTGGATACGCTATGCTTTTTAGAGATGCTCCATTAATAATCAATGCTTTTAATGTTTGTGATTTTAAATCTGGATAGATAGTTTTAAGTTTTGCAGCAAGATTAGCCGTAAGAGGTGCTGCTAGACTTGTACCTACTTCTTTTGTATATCCTAAAGCAGGATTAGATGATAATACAGATATAGCTGCATTATCCATAAAATCTATTGTGGTAGGATTGTAGAATCCATAATCTCCACCACCTTCGATAACATCTGGCTTAAAAAGATTTTTATTACGTTTCTTAGCAGAATATATGGCAGCAAGGTCAATATGACCTGTTCGAGAATAGATAGCAGGAAACTCTTTACCTGATGCGATACCGTTAAACACACCACCATATAAACCATCTGCAGCTGCACCTACAGTCATATTATTCATTGAGTCAGCTGGCGTATTTAAGTTGGTGTGCTCATTATTAAAGTAATTTAAGTCATAATCAACATTTTCATTCATTGCTTGACTATTGTTCCCAATACTTATAAAAATTAGGCTATCAGTTTCGTGTGCAAATTTATCCAGTTCATATGTGTAATTAGAGAATGTTTCGTTCGTTTTCTTATGAGTTTTATAACAAATGGTTAAGACAAAAACACCCAATTCAGGGTATTTTTCTTTCGCTTTATAAAGCAATTCAATTACCTTTTTTTCAGAAAGATAGCCATCACCACTGCCTATTAATTTAATAGATAGCAGCTTTGCGTCTGCGGTTATTTCACCTTCAAAGTTATTACTATGATTGTGTCTTCCTAATGCTGCCAGTGCTGCTACCATTGTACCATGTCCATCATTACCACAATCATCTATTAATGGGTTACCATCTAATGTAAAAGTATCATCTCGTAGTGTAATACTCGCAAGTGGAGTTTGCATACTTATTCCAGTATCCAATATTCCAATTAAAGGAAGCTCCTCATCTGCATTCGCAATTTCAAAACCAAAATCCCTACTAGGAACATTATATACCCCTGGTCGTACAACTCCAGAAAGGGAAGAAGTTATGCTCTCTATGACATCAAAATTTTGGGCAATAGTAATAAGTTCATCTAGTGTAGCATCATAAAGCTCTAACCTATGTGTTTCTCTATTAATTTCGTATGAAATTTGATGAACCGTTAAGTAAGATTCTAGCGCATCAAGAATCCCTTTTTCAATTACTGGACTAGCTGGTAGTTCTATTGTCTTAAGAACAACTACGTTCCCTATATTTGCTGCACTTACTTGTAAAACATCACTTAGTGTGAGAAGTTTAAAGTTTTTCACAAAAAGTACATTCTTATTAAAACCAACTTCTGTATTGTCGTCTAAACCTCTATTAATTAGGCCTTCAATACTAGAAATAAACACCTGAAATTTATCTCGATCTGCAATAGAAAATAACGCTGTTCTATTAAAATTGGTGAAGCTCACACCTTCAAGTCCAAAGGTGTTGTACCAAATACTGTAATACTTCTCTAAATGAAACTGTCCCATAAAGTCTACTTCTAGATAGTCTACATCAAAAGGAACATCAATAGTCTCATCTTTTGCAGCTACTTTTACTTCTATGTCACTCCGATAAGATTTTAAATCGTCTCGAAATGCTCTAGCCATAAATATATAATTAGGCTCTATATTAGCTTCATCTTCATTTTCTTCAAAACCGTAATTAAACTTTACTTGCCCAGATTCTTCTAGCTGTCTATCTGCAATTATTCTTAAATGGTTTTTGTTTGGCATCCTTTATTTCTGGTATTGAATTTAAAAACGATATTACTATTCTTTTATATTTTAAAACTACTAGTTAATCTTATTTGTTTAAGGGTAACCACAATATTAAACTATCCTATACACAGTTTACTCTTTCTGTCAAAAGAGTATTCTATTATTAATTATATATTAATAATTTAGGTGTTTTCGACTATAATATTAGAAGTAAATATAAATTGGAAGTATCAATAGAGTAAACACATGTGATATTTGTATATAATAATTTAAGAAATTAACATCTTATATATGTTAATACAACAAAAAAAGAAAAATGGGTAGTATAATCTACGAGAATTATTTGCTTTTTTTAAAATATGTATTTGTATAATTATTGAGCCCTATTTAAGATTCTAAATTTTATCGTTTAGCCTTTCGAATAAATTATCCATTCCATACACGTTCCCCCTTCACTACTAGCGTCGCTTCGAGCAAAGAGTATTCCATTACATTTTTAAGAAACATTTTAGCAAGAAAAAAATCAAAGAAGATTAGTACTGTAAAAGCTTTTTACCAAAGCAAAGTGTACATAACGCAGAACATTATAATTGTTATTATATAAAATTGCTTAGTAAACTTTAATTTTTTGGGTTTTATTGTAATCGTGTTAAGAAAGTTTACAATTATAAATTATTTTCATAATCCATACTTTGATTCAATGCACGAAAGCTAAACTATGAGTTGTAGCAATAATAATGGGATTATTCAACAATAACCTTTTTAACTAATTTTCCTTTATTAGTATCTAATTTTATAAAATATAATCCACGTTGTAATTGATCCACTCTAATTTGATTCGTTTTCTGTGTTGTTAACACACGCTTACCAAGAGAATTTACCATCTCAATTCTTTTAATGGTTATATTATTACTTGGGATATTAATGTATTCTGAGGCTGGGGTTGGATAAATTAATATAGAGGAATCTGTTACCTCCTCTTGAGCTATACTTAAAGGAACTCCTAATTCATCACAAGCATTAGGTATGCCATCGCCATCAGCATCGGGACCAACTTCCAGATAATCTGTTGTATTATTTGTATCACCATCTAAAGGAGTAATCGTATAATCAATGCCTGATCCTACAGTAGTAACTATTCCTGTAACAGGATCTACAGTTAGTAATGCATCATCTCCAAACACTCCTGTATCTCCTCCATCTGCCGTCGATAAACCATAAGCTTCATTAGCATCACTACATCCATCTACATCGCTATCTGTATTTTTAAAGTCAAAAGAACCATCTGATAGCGTATCTATTGGTGTATTACCGGCACCTCCATTAGCAGAATTAGGCACTCCACTATTATTTGTAGAGTCTCCATCTGTGTCGTTAGCCTGTCCAGGGTTTACACTACTTGGTATCCCTCCTGCTTCTATAACATCGTAAATACCATCATTATCGCTATCCAAATCATAATGATTGGGAACACCATCACCATCAAAATCAAAGACAGGATCTAGGGTGTCACAAATACCATCGAGATCAGCATCTAAACATACTGGTAAAGTTGTACTACCATTATTATAAAAATCCTGATAGTTTGGTATACCATTCATATTTGTATCGGCAGATGGGTCTACTCCCAGGCTATTCTCTGCTGTATCTAAAATACCGTCATTATCATCATCTAAATCGACTGTATTCTCTACGTTATCATTATCATTGTCTATCTCAGACATAGATTTGATAAAGCTTGTAGTTGTATCATTAAACATACGTGTTCCATCTGAGTTGACAGATAAACTATGAGTTTGAAAATTGTTTTCTGGAATAGATTCTGATAGTGTTCCCATGGTGTTTATCACCTGTGCAGGAATACTATGCAAAATCAATATCAAAAAAAATAGAATTGATATGGTTTTTATTTTTTTAGTAAAGAATGGTTTTTTAATTTTCATCAGTAGTTGTTTTTATATAAATGTAATTCAGGATTAGTTTTGATTTTTTTTGCAATCTGAAACATCAAAGATATGAGTATAAGCATGTTGAATTCCAGACAATCTCTATTGAAAATTTGCCAATTTTGAGGTATTTCTATGTAATCTGTACGATTCATCATACCTTAGTGAAGCCATAAAAAGCCCCTATTGATGATAAGAACCCTAATCCTTTTATTTTTTTTAATAGCACCCACTATTGTTAAAGGTCAAACGTCTTTGGAAGTATTGTCTGTTAGTATTCATGAAGGGGATATTTTACCTGAAGATTCTTTAGAAGATATAAAATGGGAATCTTTAGAAGCGTTTAACACCATGAATAGTGAAGTTCTTGTGTATTGGTTAAGATTAAAATATAAAGAATCTGCTAATCAAAATATGAGACATGGTGTGTTATTATTATCCAGGTTTTTTGACAAGGTAGAATCTTATAAGACTCCTTATGCTAGTTCTGCGATTTCTATCACTGGAAGACTGGTAGATAATCAAGATAAAACACTTACCAAAGGAATTTATAAAAGCTCATTACCGCTATCTTTTGATAAAGAAAACACACTTTATATAAAGTTAACCAATTATCCATTAGTAGGATCAATAAGCAGATCTCTGGATGGCATGGAGTATCTTTCCATGAGGGATTTTGATATATATGCTACAAAGATTCATACCATTTTTACGCTTGCTATTGGGATGGAAATAATCATTTTCATGATTTTTTTATTTCTGGTGTATCTAAAACCATCCAGGGAGAATATTTTTTATCTGTTACTTATTTTTGTTAGTGTACCTTTAATCATCATTCGGAATCAGGTATTTGATTCATTCTTCGATTTAAATAGTCAACTTCTTTCCATTCTTGAATTCTGCCTTACCATCTTAGTAGTTTACAGTTTTTCGGCTTTTAGTGCGCATTATATTAAGGTTATAGAATATTCTCGTTTTTGGTATCGATTCATGACATCACCATATATTTTGTTGTTGATACCCGCATTTTTCTATTTTGATAAACTATATCCATACGTATTAATTGCTTTCTATTTTATAATTACAATAATTAGCGCAACCGTCTTCCTTATTAAATTTCGAAAAAAGAATTTACATAGGGCAAATGTATACCTTTTGGCTATTGGTCCTATTACAATCGCTGGGGTACTCCCTTTTTTGGCTGCCAGTAAAATTATTCCCGCTAATTTCTGGACAATCAATAGTATGCTTATTCCTTTGGTTTTCAGGGATTTTGTTTTTATGACAGATCTTGTGTTAGGTTTCTTTCGTGATAAATCCTTGATTGCAATAAAAGAAATAGAAGTCCTCCAACTTCAGGAAGAAAAGAAACAATTAAAAAAAATTGAAGAACTAAAGACCACCTTTTTTAACAATGTTTCCCATGAATTGAGAACACCGCTTACCTTACTTTTGGGACCATTGGAAAGCGTATTAAATAATGGTAAGTTAAATAAAGACATAGAACAACAATTAAAAATGTCCATGAAAAATGGAACATACCTATTACAACTGGTCAATGAGATACTGGATTTATCTAAACTTGATCATGGACAACTTACCATTACAAAGAAGAAACAAGATATTATCCCCATATTAAAGGGGATTATTGAATCGTTTAAAAATTACGCTACCGAAAATAAGCAAACGATCTACATAACACATTCATCCAATCAAATATACATAGATACTGATCGGGATATCTTTGAAAAAATGATCATCAACCTTATTTCTAATGCTATAAAATATAGTAAATCAACTGGAGACATACATATAACGGTAAAAGAATATAAACATTCGGTATCTATTTCTGTTGCTGACTCAGGTATTGGTATAGCACCGGCCGATATAGACAATATATTTAAACGCTATTATCAGGTAGATCGTAAACGGTCTGTAAGTGGTACCGGAATTGGTTTGGCTATTGTAAATGAATTTATAGAACTTCATAATGGCAACGTAACTGTACAGAGTACTCCAGGGAAAGGATCTGTGTTTGAATTGAGTTTTCCTTTAGTTGAAGACTCTGTTAAATCTAATACTAACATAGTTCCATATGCTCTTAATAAACAGGAACCAATAGATCCTAACAAGCCTTTAATTATGATTGTAGAAGACAATCAGGATATGAGACACTATCTGGAACAGCACTTAAACGACTACAATCTATATCAGGCTGCTAACGGTCAAGAAGCCTTAAGGCTCTTAAAATCTATACAAAAACCAGATCTTATTATTACCGATTATATGATGCCTGTTATGGATGGTGTTGAATTTATTAAAACACTAAAATTAGATGAGAACTTCTCAATGATTCCTGTAATTTTTCTAACCGCCCGGACACTACAAGATGACAAAATTAAAGTATTACATATGGGGATAGATGACTATATTATTAAGCCATTTGATATGAAGGAGCTTAAACTACGTATTAATATATCGCTTAAAAAAGCTTTAAATCAAAAGAAAAGTATGTCTGAGTCAATTGACACGTTTTCTTTACCAGAAATCCTACAATTTAAAAAGAAATTGGATACCTATATTATCGAAAACATATCCAATCCAAAACTAAGCAATATTGATTTAGCATATCATTTTTCTATCAGCGAACGTAGTTTAATTAGAAAAATTAAATCTGCTACTGGACAAACACCAGCCGCCTATATTAGAGAAATTCGATTACAATCGGCAAAACGTAAGATCGAATATAATGAAAGAACCAGTATTAGTGAAATCGCCTATGAATTGGGTATGAACAATCTATCTCATTTTACTCAGGCTTTTAAAAAAAGATTTGGAAAACTACCTTCTGCGTATTTTAGAAAATCTGACGAGTAATAAACACAGGTGCTTTCTTGATTTTATTCATACTTAAATCATTTTTTTATTAACTAATAACTATATAACTACTATGACATCTTTTTTCGAACAAATCAAAAAATTAATATTTCTAATTCTCGTAGTCTTCTTTTCATCTATAACTACTTATAGTCAAGTTATAAACGACAATTTTGAAGATGGTGATATAACCGGGTGGACAGAAGGAACTGCTAGTCATTGGGGGAATTCAACAACAAATGCTATAACAGCCGCAAGATCTTTAAAACATAATCTTTCGGGTACATCTGGTGATAGTTATATTTACCAAGACATTTCTTCTTTAGATTTAACTACAGAAAATATTACCTGGCAGTTTAATTTAAAAACAGGGAGTTGGGATCCTTCTTCATCGAACAAGTTCTGGGTATACCTAACTGCAAACAATAATGATTTAAATGGTTCTTCCGTAGATGGATATGCCGTAGGTGTAAACCTTACTGGCTCTTCCGATCTTCTTACTTTATGGAAAGTGACTAACGGTGCAGCTGATGGCGCTGTAATTACAACTGCAATTGATTGGAACGCCAATAATACAAAAGGAATCAGAGTTACAAGAACAAATGATGGTTTATGGGAATTATTAGTTGATAATGATGGTGGTTTTGAGGCTTTGATGTCTATGGGTACAGCTACAAATACAGATTACACATTTGATACTAATTTTGGACTTAGTTTTACTTTTTCTGCCACTAGAGCTGGTCTCTTATGGATGGATGACGTTTTTGTACAAGGTGTCGATGCAACTTTAAGTGTTGATAACCTAACAATTTCGCTTGATGAGGTACTTGTATTTATGACAGATAAACGCTCCTTAACGGTTAATGGTCTGCAGAATACTCATTTTTCTGTCAGGCTATATTCCATAATCGGCGAACAGGTCCTAAACAAATCTTTTATATCAAATGGCGTGAACAATATTAGTTTACCCCAAACTCTTGCTAGTGGTATTTATATTGTTAAGCTTACTACCTATAATTCGGAAAGACTAAATAAAAAGATTGTTATTGAATGATTCTCATAATTTAAGATAAATAAGTGATTCAGAATTCAACTATCTAAAAACAAGCTCTTTAGTCTCATAAAACTGTTTTCAGTAGGAGTTATTGTTTTTCTAATTGTTTTACATAAATACATGCTTTAATAATCATACTATTTATGTGATTTAATGTATTTAATATTAATAAATTAGAGAGCCCAAATTTATGTATTCGATAATTATTCCCATTCCATACACATTTCCACTTCGCTCCTATCGTCACTTCGGGCAAAGCGTATTCCATTACATTTTTAAAGAAACATTTGAGAAGAAAAAAATAAAGAAAATTAAATGGTAAAAAAGCTTTTTACCAAAGCAAAGTTACATAACGCAGAACATTATAGTACAAATGTATTTCATAGCATTATATAGTTATAATTCAATATTATGTAAAATATCCCAGAATATGCAGTCTATTCAATGAGCATTCGTCTGGGGGTCATTAAACATTCGGCTCTTGGCTTTATATAATTAGTCGCTATGTAAAATTGCCGCGCCCAACCGCTTTATTGTTTTTAAAAAATTAAATGCTTTATGGCATTTATTTTTAAACTCAATTTGCCAACGCTTGGCCGCACCAAAAAAAGCTAAACCTTTTGCTCTTAATTATAATTCTCGTATTCGAGGAAAATCCTGCAAGATTTTTTTCTACGACATTCTCGTAAGCTTGCCACAAGAGTATAAAATTTTCCCTAGCTCAATCCACGCTCTAAAATTTCTATACACTTGTTCACTATAGAACTATAATTAAACATTTTTAGAGTTTGCATATCTTTTTTTCTTGATAAAAAAAGAAACAAAAAAATCAAGGCTGCATAAAACTTTGGAAACAATGTACGGCTCAATCGCTATATTTTAGAAAACATTATAACGTTTTAAAACTGCTTAGAACTTGCTTTAAAATTGTTATTATTAAAAATATGTATTGCTAGCCCTCTATAAAATATGTACGCTCATTCACCTATTGTTTTAGCCAAAGTTTTATGAGGCTGTTTTGCCAACGCTTCATCTGGGTAAAAACGCAAGTCTATTTTACATAATATTCTAAAACTAAACTTTTAGTTTATTAATCATATTATTTAAAGTGTACTTTTCTAGCTCTTTGAAGGATTTGCTCGATATTTTAATCTCCCAATTTGATAAACTGGGCATTAAACTCACATCATTACTAACAAAGAAATTGTTATTAGAATATTGTAATTCCTTAGATGGAATTACATAAACAACTATAGGTTGTTTTTCTATGATTAAAACTAAAGCAATAAACAAGTTATCGTTTAGTTCTCCTAAATCTTGCTTTGCAATTTTAATACTTTGTGTTACAGTATCTAAATCTAGCGGTTGTAAGTATATTTGGTGGTTTCCTATTAAAAAGTCTACTCCTTCCCTCCCATCGCTTTTGGGTTTTAATTCTAAGTTATGACTTTTTAATTCTGATTTTAGGAATTCTAAGGCAATCATTTTGTAGAAACTAATAACTCTCTAATATCTACATCAAGTATTTCTGCAATCCTTTTTAAATCCTTTAAATGTGGTTGTGATTTATTATTGCAAAAAGCTGTTACAGAAGTCGTGCTTTTTCCCAATTCTTCCGCAAGCCAAACTTGCGATTTGCCTTGAATCACTAAAACTTCTTTTATTCTATTTATCCTTTCTATTGCCATATTTATTAATGTATTCTACTTTAAATATATAATACATTCTTGTTAAAATGTAAGTTTAAATTAAATTTTAGTAATCTAAACTTGTGTTTTTAAAATTTTAATTATAAGTTTGAATTAACTTTATGTAAGTAAAAATTATATAAAAGCAATTTAAACTTTAATTTTTATTGTTAATAACTTTATTTCAAATTTTATGCCATATCCTAAATACACAAAAGCCGACCTAGAGAGAATCGTATATACACAACTAGATAACTTAAATGCCATTCACGACTTGTTACGTATTATGAAAATGCAAAATGAACTAATTGAAAATGCTAATAAGAAATTAAAGGATGAAGTAATTGATTTTAAGAAACGGGTTAATTATGGAACAGGGAAGTTAAAAAATAATATTTTCAATTAAAAGTTTCTCTTATATTAAGAATTATAATTATCAATCATCACTTTTAAATTATTCCCTTCCTCGATTATCCAATGGTTTTTAGTTATTAATTCTCTTATTCTCGTTTTATCTTTTTCTGAATACAACTCTGGTTGTAAACCAGATAATAATTCTGGTTGGTCAGGGTATAACCAATGGCTTTTGTGTTCAGTTGTAACGATACTTCTAGAAATACCATCTGGGTGTAATAATTTTAAGTCTGGAATTATTTTTTTAGCTAATTGATATATTTCTAATCCATCTTTATCCCAGTCTGCTGAATAGTAAATATCTAAGCCTCTTCTTATTTCTGGTGTATACTCTAGTTTGGGAACATTTCGGCCTCCTGCATACCAAAGTTCGTAGTTGTTTTCTCTTGGGAGCTTATCTCTATTAAGAAAATTACCATTTTCACATAATATAATTAACTTGGGCTTAAAGCATTGTAAGACATATAAATATTGTTGACTTTTATTATCAACTAATTCTATATCCAATATTTTTTTTATGGCATTTACAAGAGATGGATGCTTGTCTAAATATTTTTCATTTTTAAAGAACATTAAAGAGAATCCTTTTACACTTTCTTGTGCTTTAATAAGGTCTGCTCTTAGTTTGGTCAATTTTCCACTTTTTAAGCCCTCGTCAAAAGAGATTAAAAGGTCAATTGCTTTTTTACTGAATTTTAATTGTGGTTTAAGTAGTTCTTTAACTTCAAGAAATTCGTTATATCTATTAAAGTCACTTAAATATTTGGTTTTGTAAACTTGGATAAAATCATCCTCGGCAACATACGTTTTCCTTCTTTTGGTTATTTCTCCAGCTTGTTCGTGTGTTTTAAAAACAGGACTATTTTTTATTGTTTTATTAAGCTTAACCTCTTTCTCACTATAGAGTTTATACAAAGCTTTTATTTCTACCCAATTCATATTAGTTTTTATTACGTTCTAAATACGCTAATAATTGCTCGTTGCTAAAGTTTGTTTTAAAACTACTATTGGGTACTTTACTATTAATGTCTTTATTTATTTTACCAGGTATTAGTTGATGTAGATACCAGCCATCATCTGAGTTTGAACCATAGGGTTTGGGCGTCATCGTGATAATTTGATATCCAAATTGTTCTGCTAATTCTGGGAACGTATTAAAGTTTGATGGGTCTAGACTGGCAACTTCTTCAAGTATTAAAAAGTTTAACCCTTCTCTTTTTTCTTTAGATGTTATCGATAATCTCCCAATACCTAACAGCACTCGTGCAGTATAACTTTCACCAGTACTACCAGGAGATTTATTATCATCTTCGTCTTTAAATTCTGTTTTAAGGGTAAAGTAGGTTTTTGGGTCTAGTAACTCTGAAAAGGCAATACCCTTTTTGTAACCCGATACATCTTTAAAAAAGGTTTCTGCAAATTGTTCTACAGATTCAGATTCAAAAAGTTCGCCAGTTTCTCCTGCGGTTTGCGCATTAGATTGTAATTCATTAATCCATTGGATTGAGAAGTTAGGGTTAATGTCAAAACGCACTTGAAAATAGTATTTTTCACTAATTAGTTTGTTTTTAAAGAATAAGTTAAGCCTTGTTATTACACTTTTGTAAGTTTCGAATTCGTCTTGCGTTTTCTGAAATATTTTAAGCATTATTCCTCTTAGGGTCGAAGACATTTTTCTCTTTTCTTCATTTGCACTATTTAAGGCTTGCTCTATATTTTTAGTTTCAACAATGGTATTGCCTAATAGTTTTCTTTCCAGTTGTTTGAAATGAAATGTTTTGTTTTCTATTTGCTCTTTTATTTCAATTTCATCATTAGTGTATTGAAAGTCCTTAAGAACATCCTCATACCTTATTTGATATAAGCTTTTTTTGAGAGAACAATCATTTTCGACATCTTTAGTATTTAATAATGCGACTTCTTCTGCATTAAAGCCAGAAAATAGTAAGGGATATTTTTTTTCTTTACACTTTTTGAAATCTTCTATTTCTTTCTTTAGCTCTTCTTTTTCTTTTTGAATTTTATCGGCATCAAAGTTAAGTTCTGATATTGATTGTTCTTTTACTTTTATATCAGCTTCTGTTTCCACACGAATTTTCAATGCATTGGTATAAGCCTCCATAAAGACACTTTGTTTTGTTGAATATTGTTCTATGGTTTCTACTATTTCTTTATCTGGAAACTCAAAACCTATTTTAGATTTTGAAGTAGTTAAACTCGTTTTTAGTTTTGTTAATTCTGCTTTTAGCGTCGTTTTAAAAGTTGGAATGTTTTTTACTAATGCTACTGCGGTTTTGTAGTCATCAATCTTTCTTCTATCTGGAATATCTTTATCCCATTTAAAACTGATGTTTGGGAGGTGTTGTAATATATTATCTATTTTTAGATTTTCTATATCATTAATTCTATTTTTTAATTTTTCTAACGCCTTATTTATTTCTTGTTCTTTTTGATTAAAGGCATTTTGGAGGTTTTTAGGGTCTTTAAAAATTTGTTTTTCTTTATTGAAATAAGCAAAGTAATTTAGGCTCCCTATTTTTATCCAATATCCTCCGTCTACTTTATCTTCTATAATATTAGATTCGTTTAATATATCTAAACTGTCTGTGTATGTTAGCTTGTTTGTAATATTTGTTGGTTTTTGCCATTTTACATCCATAAATAACGCTAGCAAGATAGTTTCCTGGGCTTTGCTTAGTGCTTTTTTCTTTTTAATTATTTGAGAAGCTAGTGTTTCTTCATTTTTATAATTTACCAAACGCTGCATTTGTTCAAGTCTATTTTGTTCTTGTTTTAGACTTGTTTTTACTTCGTCTAATTTTGCAGATTGTTGTTTGTATTGATTTTCAATACCTTGAATAGAACCGTATTTTTTCCAAACAGGTTTAAAAAACTCAACTGTTGAAATGATATTGTCGATAGATTCATTTTCAAAATCAAAAGGTTCTTTTTCTTCTTTAGATACATCTGGTAATGGGCAAGCTTCAAGTTTGTCTATTTTATCTTTCTTTTTTAAATATGTGCTATATTCGTCTTTGTAGTTGTTTAAGTCTTGAAGCGATTTTGAGTAGTTCTTTTGTTTTTTGTTTGCCTCTGCTTCTGTTTTTTCAAGTGTAGGGAGTTTTGCTTTTAAGTTTGCTATTTGTTTATTTAAAGCTTTGTGCTTTTTTTCGTCTTTATCCCATTGGTCAACTACAGTTTTATAGTTTTTTTTCTTAGTAAAGTATTCTTTTTTAAAGGCTAATTTTTCGGCTGTAATATATGCTTCTTCTTTTTGTTTTAAGTCCTCTAGAAAAACACGTTTCAGTTTTAAATCATCGGTTACTTTTTTCAACTTACGGTGTCTTATTACTAGATTGTCAAGTCTTTCTTTATTTCGTTTGTACTCTGTTTCAATTTCTTCTTTTTTATCATCAAAGAGAAAGCTTTTAAGGCTCTTATCTTTGTCTGTATCTAAAGTATTTGCTTTAGAGAATGCTTGTAATACTTTTGCAAAAGCGGTTAAATGGTTATCAATACTTAAATTGAGAGGTAGTATATTTTTATCAAATAAAAACTGGTATTGCTCTTTTTTTTCTGCTTTAGTTGAAAAATAGCTTAAGTATAGGTCTTTAGAGTCTCGTAAATGACTAACTAAGTCCCCAATTTTTGGTATTTCGGTTTTATTATTTTTAGTGATTAAAAAATCTTTATGATAAGGTAACTTTTGTTCTGGAATAAGATAGCCTGTTAGTTTTTTCCTTTCTGTTATATTTTTTCTTTGTTCTACTTCTGGATTGTAATATGTGTTTAAAATTCTAAACATTCTTATTGGACTAGAACTTGTACTGGGTATATTTACGCCAATAGTAATGTATTGTTTAGGCTCTATTTCTATATTCATAAAAAAGTAAGCATCGTTTGTTTTATAGGGAATGGTGAAAATTTGACGGTCTTCTTTTTTAACACTATCTGTTCCAAATGTAATTTTTTTGCTATCTGCGATAAAAAGAATTTGTAAAAGGTCCGCTATTAACGATTTCCCTATACCATTTTTTCCAGTAAAATCTGTTCTCGTATGGTGTAAGAGGTAGTCTTGATTGTAGTGCTTTATAACCCCTACAGTAGATATAGAATGCATTAATGGTAATTTACTCATCATCTTCTAGCTTTAAACTTTTTAAAAATACTTCTAGGTTGGTTATTTCGTATTCATATAATAATTGAAAACGGTGGATGGTGTGCTTTAATACAAAGTTGAAATCGTTTTCATTTAGTATAGTTACTTTTTCTACCCAACCTAGTTGCTCAAAGTCTGTAATTACATTTTTAATATTTGTTCTTACTGTAGCCCATTCTTTGGAAGAAAATACTTTTCTATTTGGGTTTTTAAAAAACGCTTTTCGGTATAGATGTCCAAATTCACTTTGCTCAATTTTTTCTCTTATTTCTGAAAATGAGACTATTTTATATTTTTCAAATTGTCGTTCATAATACATATTTAATAAAGTTATAGCCGTAATAGTTTGTATTGGGCTAAGTTCTTTGTGTCTTGTTGTGGCAGATAATACTCCTTTTGATTCTAAAAAGAAATTGAGAAAGTAATAGGTCTTATTTTCAAAAGTTTTTTTGTCCAGTTTTAGTTTATAAAGGGTAAAATAGTAGTCTTTTAATTCGTTGAAATAGTTTTCTAATAGATAGAAATGGTAGTAATGGCTCTCATCAATGTGAGTACCTTTAAGAAGGTCTATATTTAAGTTTGCAAAGTATTTTTGAACTTCATCATTGTTTAAAAAAGCAAAAGGGTTGTTGTTTGTTATTTCGCTTGAATATCCATTTTCCATATTAGTATTTCGTTGTTTAAAATTTCCTCAGATAATTCTTTTTTAATATTTAAATCGTAGTTTTTGTCTGTACTGACAAATTGTACCAATCCGTGTATTACTTGTAATGCTGTGTCTGAATCATTCGTATCTTGTAGTATTTCATAAAAACTATGGGTTATATTTAGCTTTTTATGTATTCTTAATGTGGCTTTGTATTCTTGTATTAATTTGGCAATGCGTTCTTGTTTTAATAAGGTTTTGTTTGCCAATGTTAGTTGTTCTCTTTCATAGCTTTCATCTCTGTCTACTATAGTGATGTAGTTTTTTTTTCTACTAAATTGTTCTATGTATTTTAGGTGTATGTATTTGAAGTTTTCGTAGACAAGTGGCTTGGGTTGTAAACGGGTTTTATACACGACGCTTTTTTCCTTGTCGTATTGAAGGTTGTCTAAGTTAACTTCAAGGAATTTCCTGAGATTTATTTGAAATTTAGAACGTGTTTTAAAGTTTTCCTTATAGTAAGCTAATTGTTTATCTGCATAGATATAACGCTCTACTATTTGCTCTAGCTTTCCTTCTACTAGCTCAAAGAAAGTAAATACGTTGGATTTGATTTCTAAAACAGTTTCATATTCATTTTTTAGTTGTACTATAATTTTTTGCTCTTCTTGCCCTTGCTTATTAGGTCTGTTGAGCATTTTATTTTCGAACGTATCGACTACTTTTCTAATTTCACTTTTTAGAGAACCACTTAAATGGAAGGTTTCTCGTATTTCATCCTCTCTTGAAGTAATTTGTTTAAAAACAGTTACAAATTCCTCTAAATTTTCAATAGCTTGTTCATCATTATTCGTAGTTAATTCATTGAGTTTTAAAATGGAGTTATTAACCAAGTCTTTAAAGGCTTCTAAATGGTCTTCAATAATTTTTTTACTACTATTTTTAAAATGAAATTCGTACCAAGACTCAAAGTCTTTTACACTTGTTATTTTCTCTGCTTTAAATAACCCGTAATTCTGAAATGTTTTTCGTAATGGGAAATGGGTATGCTCGTTGAATAGTTTTTTACCTAAAAATTCTATAAACCTATTAGCGTGAGGTGTGAGTATATATTTGTATTTGTTGTTTGGAGGGTTTTCTATGAATGCGTTTAGTAATCGCTGGGTTACACTTTCTATTCTATGGTTTTTTTCTGGAAAGAAGGTATTGGAGCTATCAATAGCTCTTTCTAATTCTATTTCTGTAAAAGTGTTTTCTATATAGTCTAATTCAACCCATTTGTAGAGTATATAAATAGTTAACCCCTCTACCTTGGATGGTACAAACTTATCGTAAAAGTAATTTATATCTTGTAATTCAGTTTCTATACTTTTAGTTTTTATTATTAATGATTGTAAATATTCAATCCTAAATCTTTGTTATTTTCATGCATAAATAACATTGCTTTATAGCAGCTACTGCTACAAAACAATATTAGATTGAGATAATGTTTAGGGAAAATTAGTTACTCAAAAAATCGGATTTTAAATATATAAAAATTTAACAAGTAACTCTTTACAGAAATCCGTAATTATTTGAAAATTAGAAAGAATAATCCCATTTCATACACATTTTGCCTCCACGCTTCTGCCCTAGCTACAAAAAGAGTATTCCATTACATTTTTAAAGAAACATTTTGAGAAGAAAAAAATTAACGAAGATTAGTACTGATAAAAGCTTTTTACCAAAGCAAAGTTACATAACGCAAAACATTATAGTACAAATGTATTTCATACAATTAGATAGCTATAATTCAATATTATGTAAAATATCCCAGAATGTTATAGTTTATATTTGATGTTTAGTACTTGGGTCATTAAACATTCGTGTTTGGCTTTTCGTTTAATTTTAATATTCTGTACAATCATCCATCGCTTGCCAACGCCAAAAAAACTAACTTTTAGATTCGTTTTAAACTTTTCAATGGCAAGGATATTCTCGTTATATTTTTTTCACGAGATTTTCGTTAGTATGCCACAAGAGTATAAAATTTTCCATTGCTCAAATCCATGCTATAAATTTCTATACACTTGTTTTATGTAGAACTCCTATTTTATGTTTTTTGTTTAGTATTTCTAACATTATGTCAAATAGAAATTAAGCTTTAGAACTTTCTAAGGTTTCAATTATATCTTTTGTCTTGAAACAAAAGAAACAAAAATTCAAGACTGCATATAATTTTGGAAACAATGTACGGTTCTTTACGCTATATTTTAGGAAAGCTTTGAACTAACTTGAAACATTGTGATTAATAATACTATTTAGAACTAGCTCCCTAAAATATGGACGCTACACTCTCCTATTGTTTTAGTCAAAATTTTATGAGGTCAACAAAACAGTAAAGTATATATTATATAATAAAACAAGCCCATACCTTTCGATATGGGCTCTTAAATCCATATTTTGTAATATGAACAGTAGTACGCAAGATTAATATACCATTTCATTGATAGTATGAAATCATCAATCTTATTGGTTAGATTTATTATTAATGTATCACTATCATTTTTCACTAATAACTAACCTTATCTCTTGCAATAATTAATTTTCAAGCCGCCAGCTAAACTTACAATTTAGTACGTAACTTTCACGAAAATTTTTATTACTTTAGAGTAAAATGTACTCGAGAGGTTCCGAAGATGGCTATATAACCATTTTTATATCCTTCTCCTCCATAAAGATATTTAAAGATAGTAATAAAAATATGTCTAAAACCACCATAAAGCCAAAAATTATATTAATTAAAAAAGATTTAAATAAAATACCAGAAGATGCATTAAAAGAAAAAAACTTACTTAAACTTAAACTAATAAATAATGAAATTAAAAATGTTCCTAAGGAAATTGAAAATCTGAAAAGATTAGAAACTTTTGATATTTCAAATAATTCAATTATACACACTTATACAAAAATTTTTGAACTTCAAAAATTAAAAATTCTAAATCTTAATAATAATAGAATTATAAATATCCCAAGGCAAATTGGCAATTTAAAAAAACTAAAAAAGCTTCAATTATCGAACAATCGTCTTAAACAATTACCAAAAGAAATTGAACAATTAAAAAATCTAAAAGAATTAAATATATCTTACAATAAGTTTGATACCTTTCCTGAAGAAATATATGAATTAAAACAACTTAAAACATTATGGATGGGAGGTAATTATTTTGAAGTATTACCTATTGAAAAATTACTAACTCAACTACCTAGTTTAAAAAATATTTACACTTACAGTAATATAAAATACCATAATAAAAATGGCCAAATAGATAATAATTATATAAGATTATCAAAAATCAGAGGTAATTCCTATGCTATTTTTAAACAAAAACCAAAGGACATAATTATTAATGAAATTTCCAGTACTTTAAAAAAGATGACCACCTATATTATCAAAGGTGAACTAAAAAATTTCTTTGAATCAGTATCCAATCACGAAACACTTTTTCAACCAAGTGAACTGAAAAGTATCTATAGTTTACAAACTCAATGGAATATTCTTGAAAATGAAATTCATACAAATATTATAAGTATAGATGACGAAACGATTAAGAAAAATAAAATTATTAATGGACTGTTAGGAATAGTTTTAAAAAGTTAGTGCTTAATCTATTTTAAGTTTAAAATTTTTAATCACACATGCTTAATCTGTATTCTAGATCTCTTATAATCTTTAGAAGTTCTCTCTGATAAAACCCATCTTCTAGAACACCTGCCATTTTTTCTTTAAAAAGACTATTGTATTTGTATGCAATAAATCTAGCATCCTTTATATAATCCTGATAACAAATTTCGGTTAATTCATAAAATTTCTTGATTGCTTTATAAGTTTCACCTTTAAAAACTAAAATTTCAATTTCTTTTATCTGTTCTTTACAATTTACATCATGTTCATCTGATACAATATTGTCTATAATATTTTCAATATTTATTGTACTGTGGCTATTATCTAAATTATACTGTTCTAATAAGGTTTTGATTTTATCATAGTCTGTAGATGATTTCAGTTTAATTTCATCTTTGCCATTTACATATTGAGCAGATTTGCATATAAAATAATCTGGGCTCAAGAATTCAATTTTGTTTATTATTGGTCTTTGTTTGTGATTAAATTGTAGCACACGTTCAGGAACTTGTTTGAATACATGATATAACAGGTCAATTACATTGACATACTTATCACTACTACTTGCTTTCCCTTCCAATGCTTCAAGAATAACCTCTGTGAAAAGGCTATTTTTTGAGTCTGGTAAAATAACAGATTGTTCATCATCGTCACAAGAAGTTAGAAACACTTTACCTTCTCCACTTTCAAGTTTTTTTAGCAACTCAATATTAGAATTTACAAGTTCATTATCTGGACTTTTCGATTTTAAAAGGGGCTGCCCTTTTTGGATCATTCCTGCAGCATGACAACAGTCAAGCATCACTAACAGTTTTTTTGCAGAAATTTTATCTATGGCTTTTGAAAATTCACTTCCTTTTACCATGGTTTCAGATCTATTATTTCTATCATACCCATTGGTTAGCAAATAATAATTTTCTTTAACCGAATTATCCATTTCATCCGAATAAACACCTCCGTGTCCAGAATAATATATAATAACTGTAGCATCATCAATTCCTAAAGTCTTTTCTGAAATTTTATTTAAAGCGTTAAGAACATTTACCCTATTTGCTTCTTTTTCAGTCAACAAAATGATATTTTCTTTGTCGTATGCTGCTTTATCAGAATCTCCTAAAACTTCTGCTATTGCGGTAGCATCTGCAATTGTAACAGGTAAATCAGAACCAACACCGATTAGTAGGGCATATGCATTTACTAAATTCATATTATTAAATCTTTTCAATTTATAATTCAAAGTTCTTTTAAGCGCAATTTTAAGGCTTCAGATGTGTTTTCTGATACCAATAAAACTTCCACAATTCTACTTTTCTGTTCTTTGGTCCAAAATACATTTTCATCACCATCATCATTTATATCTAAGTAATCGTGTAAATTGGGATTGATATGTAAATGTTGCAATAATTCAGTAGAGAACATTTCTTCTTTTGCCATTTCATTTTCTGTAATTTCTTTAGCTTTTAGCCTTAACATAATTCCTAATAAATCTAAAATTCCATTTAAAGTGGCTCTGGACTTTTTTGCACGCTTTAGAATATCAAAACCTGGAAAAATTTTTAATGCTTTATTCGCTTTTAATATACCATTACCATAATATTTCTCCCATTGTCTATATGTGGTTTTATCTGCAGAATTAAATAAAGCGTATTTAACTGCCTCAACTTTTTTCCATTTATCACTTGAAGAATCACCGATAATTTCATCAATTTCTTCTTTATAATAACTTAACCACAAGGCAGCTGCAGCTGCGACTTGAGGTGTTGCAGTTGAAGTTCCTCCTCCATCAAATCTATAATATATATTATTTTCTGCCTCATTCATTGTTGGCCATGGTGTATTTGGCGTGTAAGCTGCAATTGCACTTTTCATAGCTTTTTTTGGACCATAGTTACCCTGCATAGTTTCTCCGCCCTCAGATTTGTTTGACAACTGTGCTTTGAAGATATATGGAAAGTGATTAGATGTAACACCAGTTGCTGCAATTACTCTTTCCCACCGTGCTGGATAAAGTACTTTTTTAGGTAATAGTTTTTGACCTCCTTTATTCCAGCTATTACCTGCAGCAGTAACAATTGTAACACCAGCTTCATATGCTTTATTTACGACTTTCGCCCATTCTCTTGTAGGAGCTCCTGCCATTGACATACTGATTACTTCACATCCTTTTTGAATAGCATATTCAACAGCTTTTACAAAGTTTTGAGATCTAATTAAAGCAACAGTATCTGATATTCTTATTGGGATAATTTCAGCAAATGGAATACCTCCAAAATATCCTTTATAGTAATGACCATTTCCATCAAAAGTAATTTCACCTCCAGCTAATATACACATAGTCGCTGTGCCATGTCCATCCTGTTCAGCGAAAGAACCTCTTGTAGTATCTACTGCAGCTTTCCCTATTTCGTCTTTTACAAAACTTATACCTGTATCCAAATGTTTGGGCAGGGCTTCATGTCCAGGCTGATATCCAGTATCAATATGTGCAATGCGTATGCATTTTTCTTTGTTGATTTTTTGTATTACTTTTTCTCTTGCAAGATTTAATTCTGAATAATCATTCTCTAAATGCCAAACAAACTTATTGTCTATATCTGGTGGCAAAGGCCAAGTCTTTAAATAATTAGGTTTATCTGATTTTAGAATTAGCTTTTTTTGTAAATCAAGATCAAATAACTCTTCATCAATTTCTGGCTCAACATAAAAATCTAATTTGTTTTTGTCTCTATATTTATGGGCTTCATCCCATGCATTTGTTCCTTCTTTTATTATTTCTTCACTTGGCGAAAATGAATCACTTTTAGCCTGAAGTTTGGGTTTGTCAATGATTAAATTAATTTTATTCATGCTCTTTAAGATTTAAATATATAAGCAAATTATAGTTTAGGCTCTAGGTCACTTTCCTTTAAAGCCAAAATATCTTCAAAGCTAAAATTCTTATCATTCAATAAATCTTCGCCAGTTGAAATTTCAATTAAATTCTTATAATTAGGAGTCTTAAAGTATCTTATTTCTTTTACTCTTACCCCTTCTTGAAGTAAAACTAATGCTACATATTTTATGAATTTAATATCGACAGTTCTATCAGCAACTATTCTGTTTGTAATAGCTCCATCCCAATCTCTTCGGACTGGATCTTTATCAAGAAAGGGGGTTCTATTCAATGCTATTCTTACTCTATCCGAATCGACTTTTTTGCGATAAAAACGAATTCTAATTTTATGATAATCTACATATGTGGTATCCTGTTTGAGTATATTATGAATTTTTGCATTAGCCTTAAATGCTTCGTTAAGTGTCAACGAATCCACATTTTCACCTAAGCTTTCTGGTGTCCAATACAAAATTTCGAAATCTTTGACTCGTTTCCTAAAATTTTCTAGTTTAACTGCACTTAATTTTTGAATGCTATCAATTTCATATTCAAGGCTGTCTTTTTCTAATTCTTTCTTTGCTACTTCTACTTCTGCCATATCTTTTTTCATATTAGCTTCTAGTAAAGCTTTATCAGCTTTAGCGAACCTATCGTAAGCATAAAACAAAAATGCGAATGCAATTAACAGAGGTATAATGGTTAAAACATAGGTGATTCTCTTAGCCTTTTTCCTGTCTTTCGAAACACTATTTAATAAATCTTCAAATTCTTCTTTGTTATCTTCCATTTCTATTTCATTAATTTTTTGTAATTGACTTGGAATAAAAACCATTCAGGATCGTTTCTAAAAAAATGTGATTTTGACCCCATAAAAGCCAGAAGTTTATCCCAGCCTCTAGCATCAGTTTTTTCTTTATTGAAATTATTATAACTTGGAATTGAACCTAAAGCAATAGGCACACCTCCAATTGAAAAGTATATTGCGGCATCAATAGGAATAATAAAATAATAAACAACTAAACTTATCAAGCTTAAAACCACACTGAAAATAATTAAACGATCTCCTTTTTTTTTATAAGAATACGCTTCTTTTTTGGAGGAATTTCGCAAGTTTTCAATTTGAATTTTTTCAATTTTTTGAAGATGTTTTGTGTTATCCTTTTCAGGGTTTGCAATTCTTGAGACTAAGCTAATAAGATTTTTAACATTCAGATTAAAGCTTGATTCATAGTTACGAGAATCCATAATACTTTTTTCACTTTCTAACTTGTGATAAGTTGCAGAAATAAATTGTATATCTTGCTTATATTCATCAATTAATTCCATTGCTAACAACTTATTAATTGCTAAATCAAGTTCCCCACGATCAATTTTTCTATTTATTTCTATAAGTTCAGCAGTCATAACCTTGAAAAATCAATTCTTTTTTAGTTTTTTGAATATGAACTTATTAAATGCTGTTATAGTTGAAGTCAATAAGTCTAATTGAATAATATTATCCACACCATATTGATAATGTGCTATTCAAAATAGAAAAGGGAGAGTAAATCATTTATATATTAAATGATTGGAATAAATATAAGAAAAATATTTCAATTACCATTCCACTACACTCCTATCGTCGTTTCGTAAAAAGCGTGTTCCATTAGCATTGTAAAGAAAGTTTTAGAAGAAAAAAATAAGAAAAAGTAGTAGTTTAAACTTCGCTTTTACCAAAGCAAAGCTACATAACGCAGAACATTATAGTACAAATATAATATCGGAATATATAGTTTTATTTGGGCAAGCGGTTCTTTATGGTTGCTATTTGCCCCATATGGTTAGCCGAATGTTCCATCACGTGGTACCAGATATAGTGGTAGTTTAATCCCTCTTCTATATTCGATGAGAACCAAGTATCATCTTTGGTTTTGAGTCCATTTAAGGTTTTTTCACGGACTTCATCCCATAAATCCAAATAATACCTAATAGGTTCACCCTTAAGTATGCTTTTTACTTCTTCGTTAAGTTCACCTGCAACACCAAATCTCGTTAGCTCATCTTCTGTCCATTCTCGCCCCTTCAATGTCGCGGTCTGATAATACGATTCCGTAGACACCAAATGCATAATCAATGATCCTATGCTATTGGCATCAGCATCATATAAGAAATCAACTTGTGATTGGTCTAAGTCCTTAACTTGTTGGGTAATTCTATCTTTTAAGTCTTCTAACATGTAAACCATTATGCCAATCTTTGGTGAATAGCCCTCAACTGATTTCAGCTCTCCTTGTGCGTTCAACAGTATCATCGGTAATAAAAGTAGTAAAAGGCTGGTTTTTGTTTTTAAGGATTTCATAGTATCGTGTTCAAATTAATATATTGATATGGAAAGATATTCAAAAGTTACTATTTCTGGTTATTCATTATTTTGTAGAAGGTAATTGATTAAATAAGAATATCGACAATTATAAGGTTTATTGACAGAATTTTAACATCGTATAGATCAATATATTGAATATTTTATATGGATTCAATACTAACGGTTTTATCTGCATTATATTTCTGCAATATTAGCTATGCCTTATGTTGATACTCATTAAAATCCATAGTCTATTAACAATAGTTATTCACTAAAAGAAATAAAGGTTTGTATAATTTATTACAAGGGAGATTCAAAATATGAAATTTTTAACACGTAAGATTTTACATTTTCTGTAATCAATTTGAAATTAAAAAGAATAATCCCATTCCATGCACATTTTGCTCCACTCCTCTGCCCTTTCAGCAAAAAGAGTATTCCATTACATTTTTAAAGAAAATTTGAGATAAGAACTTCGCTTTTTCCAAAGCAAAGTTACATAACGTAGAACATTATAGTACAAATGTATTTCATATCATTAGATAGCTATAATTCAATATATACTTATATATTTTTTGAAAAAACTATATTTTCATATTCTTTTCCATTGACAAGAAAATTTAATTCTCCAACGTTTTTAAATTCATTTCTTTCATAGAATCTAATGGCTCTCTTATTTTTTATATAAACAGTTAGCCACATCGTATCTAATTGTAGTGCTTTAGCTTTTTCTTCAACAAAAGTTAGAAGTTGTTGTCCAATTTTTAAGGGTATAAACTCATTTTGGATGTAGATCCTTTCAAGACGACAATTGTTTTGAGAAGCAACACTTTCGTTTATAGCGTTTACTACTAATTTTGCGTAACCAACAGGTAAATCATCGACATAAATAATATAGAAAAGGTTCTTAGGATTGTTTATCTCTTGTTTCGTTTTAGAAATTGAAAAATTCGAGTTTAGGTATTCTAATAGATTGTTTTTATCAGCTATGTAGTGACCATGAGATTCTGCCCATGTTAGTCTTCCTAAAAGTGCTAAAATGGCTGTATCTGCTTCTTTAGCTATTTGTATTTTAATCATTACTGTTCTTTTTAATTTTTAATTGTCTTAGATGATACCCATGCAGAAATACAGCAATAGTGCACCCTACAATTATTGGAGTTGCGCTAATTAATGCGCCGTATAAAATGTAAATTATATTAGCAATTAGCGAGATTAGCCTTAGTTTATATTCACCTTTAGTGGACATTGAATATAAGTTTATTACTAAACCTCCGTAACCAATACAATCAATTAAAATTGTGTTCATTGTTTATTTTTTAAAATTTATCCGTTTGGTTATTCATTTATAGTTGAAAAGTATACGTATACTTAATTGGATACTTTTTATATATACTTCGCTAAATCTTCTTTTGATATTAAATACCGATACAATCATAATGAAGATTTAATTATTTAACACTTCAAATTTAGACTGTATACTGTGTTATTATATTAATAATATAAAGCTTAAAGTGTTATGTTATTAAATATATAATGTTTAACATATTTTATAAGTTATATAATTAATATTGACTAATTATTTTAAGTTAATCATAATTATTACCGTGTAATAATTAGTTAAAATTCTATAATTCAAAATATATACATTATATTTATCGTATATAATAAAAGGTATCATGCAAATAGATAAATTGAATTGGGCAATTCTTACAGAGTTGCAAAAAGATGCAAGAATGGCTGTCAAGGATATTGCAAAAACTGTCGGCTTATCGTCGCCCGCAGTTTCAGAACGAATTCAAAAACTAGAGGACCTAGGTATTATAAAAGGTTATACCACCAAGATCAATATAGAAGCATTAGGATATCCTTTGGGAGTAATTATCTCAATTAAAGTAAGGTACGGACAGACACAAAATTTCATGGACTTTATCAAAACCGTTCCTGAAATATTTGAGTGCTATCAACTAACGGGGCGTGATTGTATGCAGATGAAAGGCTATGTAAAAAACCCTAGCCATCTTCAAAATCTCAATAGTAGGTTGGCCGCTTACGGTGAGATGACCACGTCACTTGTTTTATCCTCCGTGATTTCTGATAATGTATTGGATGGTGAAATGCCATTTTCAAATTAAATTTGCTAAAAACCCAATCTAATGTTTATCTTTTGGATACTAATATTTGGTTTCAATTTCCCTCAGTCACTTGATCGGATATTTCGAGTAACGATTTCCAGTTAAGGCATTCCACACACATTCCACTTCTCTCCTATCGTCATTATGTTAAAAGAGTGTTCCATTACATTTTTAAGAAACATTTTAGAAAAAAAATCAAAGAAGATTTGCACACTTACTCAACAACAAAACGAACCGCAATCTTACTAGTTTTCAAAATATAAACACCAGATGAAAAATTACTAATATCAATCTTAGTGCTATTCAGTTGTATATTTTGTGTATGAAGCAATTTTCCTTGAATATCGAATATTTTAATAGCTCCAATATTAGCGTTGTTTTTCGAAATAATCAACTCACGATTAGCTGGCACTGGATAAAGTTTAATAACGTCCTTATTCAAATTTACATCACTAACAGATAATGTATTTAAAGCACCAAAACCTATTGTAGAGCCAACGTTAACAAACTTATAAGGACCAGCTGTACCACCAGATACAAATTCTTCCGCACCGGCATCAAAACTTAGCTCTCTATTCCCATTGAGAATATCTTTAGTTAAAAATGAATACGCCCCTACTCCAGCATCAATAGCATCACTCCCGGACGCTAGTCTATAAAAATCAGTTCCACTAGTTAACAACCCTGATGCTATCGTTTGATTAAAATTCACACCATTGGTTAAATCCCAATTTCCGTTTTGTGTTATATTGCCTTCATACTTTGAAGTTCCCGTAGGAGCTGTAATTTCTTGTAATGCAGAAATACTAGAGTTTAACATGATGTTATTGGCTATAATAACATTTTCTGGCGCCAAAGTTAAACTACTATTAACAGTTGTTCCCACTCTAATACCTAAATCACAATTAACAAACGTATTATTAATTATTTGTACATTTTTAACCTGGTAGTATTCATTAAGAGCAGATCCGGGCTTACCGTTAGATACATTTATTCCTCCAGTTGTATTAGATCCTGATCCATTTGGTTTTCTATATCTAAGACCTTCAAAATAATTATTATACACCTTATGGTCTTCCCCAATAACCCTTACACCTCCCGAAAATGAATTGTTATTTCCAAAAAAGTAGTTACCATAAACCTCAGTATTATTCCCATGTCTTAAAGTTAAGGTGCCTTGGTAATTTCTAAAAGTGTTGTTATAATATTTATTACTTCCGCTTTTGTTTGAAATAATTTCTACTTCACCAGACCAATTATTGAAAAAATTATCATAAACTTCTGTAAAAGAATCGGAAAGCGACGTAGTGCTTACACCAATTCGTATGGCATCCTGGTCATTTAATCCATTGACATCATTATTTACAGGAACTCTATCAGCAAAATAGTTATGATGTATTTTAGAATAATCGGGTATTGAGTTATTATGGTTGTCATTAATTATACTACCCACACCATTTTTCCCTATAAAAGAGCAATAACTCACTTCGTTATATGCTCCATAAATAATGACCCATTTGAAAATGTCTTCTTCCTGACTAACTGTGCCATTATAAGAATCTATTTTCACATTCCTTACATGACAATTTACACAATCGTTATTGCTTGTATCTCTAAATTCAATAACCGGCTCAATTCTTCCATTACTTGAAATAAGGCCTGATGCATTTCGAAAAATAACGCCTTCAAAAATAATGTAAGAGCCTCCTATACTTACATTGGAACGTCCTTCAAAAAACACATTTCCGGGATTTTGAGCTTTAATAATACACGGTTGAGACTCTGTAGCATTCACATTAATTGATATTTGCACATCAACCCAAGTACCATCAGCAAGTTCAATAACTGTACCTGCTTGTGCATTTGAAATAGCGTTCTGAAGCTCGGCATTATTGCTAACAATTTGCGCTGGTACATCAACAATTAATAATAGTAAAAACACGTGTAAATATTTTTTCATAGTATTTTATATTAAATAACTGGAAAACCAATTTGGTTAACCAGTTTCAAATATAACAAATTTCTATAGGTAAAATGATTTTATAGTGAATGAATTATTTAAAACCGTTACTATATCTGCATAAAAACCCATCCATAAGACTGATACCATTTTAGACGGGTTAAAATATCTTGATATATTATTTTACTAATATTACATGATCAACACAGAAAGGCCATTAAATATTTTAAATGTATTTAAGGTTATTTCAAGTTACAATTAGGACGCTTCACTTAAAATGAACCAATTTAAAACTTATAGTGCTAATATCTTTGAATAGAAATAAAAACAAAATAAGATGAAAAATTTTAAGTATTTACTAATTATGATGGTTGCTCTTGCCATATCTGTATCATCATGTAGCAATGACGACGACGACCACGATTACCACTTAGAGTATGTAAATGTTACAAGTGCAGAACTTCCTGGTGAATTTAATCATGGAAGTATTTATCAAATTAAGGTTACCATAGAATTACCAAATAGTTGTTATTTTTATTATGATCAATATGATTACATCTATAAAGGAAATACAAGGCTTATCTACCCTATAGCACATGTAGATGATGGCATTTCTTGTAATTTAAATATTACAGAAACTACATTTTCAATACCAGTGCAAGCCCTACAGTATGAACCTTATATTTTTAAATTTTATCAAGGTAAAGATGCTGATGGGGAAGATATGTTCTTAACTATTGAAGTTCCTGTTATCTGAAATCAATAAATGGATCAAAAAATATTAAATTTTGGCTTAAAGATAAGTTATTCATATAGTTAGTTTAAACCGCTCAGTCTTTTCAATGACTGAGCGGTCTTTTATGTATTTGCCTCCATTCCTTTTCCCTTTCAGCAAAAAAGAAATTTTTTAGGAAGAAAAAATGAGTTTACTTTTTAATAATATCACTGAAAACAGGGTAATTTAAAAAGAAGATTACACTTATTTTTGATGAAAAATTATACAAATACGATTATATGTTTCTACATTTTGGAATCAGAGCATCTAAACTAAAAGAGAAAAGAATACGAGGCAATACGACATGTCCTAATTGTGAAAGTCAAAACTCTTTTATCGCTACAACATTTGGGAAATATTTGCATGTATTTTGGATTCCATTGTTTCCATTATCAAAAACAACAATTTTAGAATGTAAGCATTGTAAGAAATCTTACAACCAAAATGAAATTCCAACCGAAATTAACAAAGCACTTTTAAAGGAAAATAAATTAAATCCAGTTAAAGCACCTCTATGGCACGGTTGCGGTGGCCTAATACTAATTGTTTTGTTTCTAGTTGTATTTATATTCATAATGACAAATGAAAGTGAGGCTGATCCAATAAAAATAGATCCTATGACTAAGCTTCTGATGGATGATATTGTTAAAGTTTCATCAAGTCCAACTATTGAAACAGACTCTATCTCATTTTATCTAAAGCCATGTATAAATTCATCTATAGAGGGTATAAAAACGAATGAAATAAAATATTATTCTAAAATTAAAAAGAATAAGCTATTAGTTTTATTAAAAGTAATGGATATGAAAAAAATAGAAAAATCATCCAGAAAAGAACTTTTATTTGCTGTTGAAGATTGCTTACTTGATCTTGGTTTACTTGAAACTTATGACTGTTACATTGGTGTGAAAGGTAAGTGGAATATGCTTTTGGTTAAAACACCATACAATTCGGACTTAGGTGGTAGATTTGCAAATATGAATTTTTTGCTACCGTTTTACGACAATGACTCAATACCCACTATAAATTAATATTGAGGAATTCGGAAAAACTAAGTAAAAAGATTGTTATTGAATGATTCTCATAATTTAATATCATGTCATTATGAGGAGAGAAGGGATACGGTAATCTTTTCAATTTTTAGTTTTAATTAAACAGATTGCCACTGTCGTGCCTTCTTTGCAATGACACTATATATTTAATCTTTCCAGAAAATCCCTCCAAATAGCCTAACACCGAAATACGCCATCCAACGTTTAATAAAAGACACGCCCTCCTGCTTCATATGATACAGAAAAATAGAATCTGTTTCCAACCTGCTAATTTGTACAGTTTGTGCGTTTTCTGAAACTGTAAGCATATTTTGCTCGTTAATTTTTAAATTCCCTTTGTTTACATATAAAAAATCGTGTACTAATGGGGCTATTATTGAAAGTTCAAAAGGAGCAATAAACACCCATAAAAACCTTGGTACGGTAGATAAGTCGAACTTAAACCCTTTTGGAATTTCTATCCCTATTACTTTCGACAGCTCTTTTGAGGATATATTCACATTAACCTGTTCTTCTAATATCCATATTTTACTTAATTGATTCCAACTAATTTTAGGATCCGGTAATTTAGACCCTTTAATATAAACAGTGGTTTCAGATATAGATGTAAATGGTTTTAACACAACTAAAGTTTTAGGAACAAACCAAATAAGTAACATGACCAGAATATCCAATAGAAGGTGAAATTTGAATAAATCTTTCCCCTCTAATACCTCTTTGTTTTGAATAAGCTGATATATTTGACGCGTTTCTCCTGAATCCTTTTTAAGTTCAGAAACAATGTTTTTAGCATCCTCATATAAATAAATCCGTTCTTTATTTACTGACTTTAATGCCCCATAGTTGGCATACGCAAAAACAGAAAAACCAATTATAACAATTATTCTTGCTAAAATGGAAGACACATGTTTTGGAAAAGAAATTAATGCAGCAATCAACCCAATAACAACCGTAGTATAAATGCTCCATAATACTTGAAAGGAATCAAATCTTTGATACATTAGGTTTAAAACCTCATATAAATCTTGTTCTTGCATAACGATTTAATTTATAACGAAATATGTTTTTTGATAGCTGTTAAATATACAAAATTAACACGTATTGTATTACGCTATTTAATCGTTAAAAATCATTAAAGTTGTTTAAACATAAAAGGATTAATCCGTTATAAATTTAATGACTAACAACACCCTTGGCATATAAAAAATCTGAATTTAAAGATCCAGATATGTTTTTAACTGTACCATCTATGGCACCTTGGATTAATGATAAATCGGAAGGTGCCGTTTCTGGCTGTGTTAGATAAGGCAGGTTTCTTTTTTCTCTTTTCGTAAGTGCCTCATGATCTCCGGTAAGTTTATACCATCTAGTATGCCAATTTCTTGAGCCTTGAAAAGTTTTTGAATACTTAATTTCCCCTGTAGAATTGTCGATAATTTCAGCAAACGTTTTTACGCTTGAGGAGCTTTCTTTACTAAAATAGGTTACATTCGCTCTTACCATACTTTTTATTTCATTGCCGGCTTTGTCTTTACCAGTAACGATTTCACGCTCATAACTCACTTTGTTCGATTTTGTATCGCTATGGTTTGCAAGTATGTCGCTTACAGCTAGATTAATTCGAAAATCTGCAGGTGTTGATTCCGATACCAAACGAATATGTCTCATATGTGAACCATTCAATGAAGAGGATAATTCGTCTTTTATCATTAACTGCAAAGATTTATCAAGCCTTCTATATGTTGAAGACCGAACGGTTTCTGGATATACAGCAACATTATATATCGATTTTTCAACCGCTATGTCTTCTCTGTCTTTAGCATCTTTATAATTCTCTTTATATGCCTGAACAATTGCATAATAAGAACTAATTTTTTTCCAGTCGTCTTTTTTAGTTGCCGTGGTTTCTTTTTGAATGGCTAAATTATAATAGCAAGGAGCTATTGAGTCTGCTATACTAACATAAGCTTTATTAGCCTTATCCATCTCTTCCTTGTTATAAGGTAAAATTTCATATGCAGATAAATTTTCATTCGATAGTTTAATCTTATTCAATTTTTGTAAATACTTCAAATAATCAATATAACACTTTTCTGTTTTGGCTTTTTCAATGAAACTTTGTTTATCAAGTACTTCTTTTATACTATCCATTTCATTGTTAACAGAAGTCATTATCTCTTTAGATATTTCTGGTGTAAAAACTTTTTTAAATCTTTTTATCTGTCTTTTCTTGGTGGCTTTGGACAGTCCTAACATATAATGATGCAATGCCTTTTTTTGATTTCCGTTTTTTAGGCTCTTTTTAGCACTGGACTTATGTTTTACCGGAGATAGGTTTTTGTTTGCAAAACTTATAAAATACCAATGAATTGGAGTGTCTTTCATTGATGTTCTAGTAATTATTTCAAATCTATCATCATCAGACAATTGGCTCTGAGCTGATGAAGAATAGGTAAAAAGTAGTACGAAAGACAGGGATATAAACAAAAATCTCATAATTATTTTTTGGCTTTAAATTCAACGGATCTAAAATAACCTCTTAAGATTTTGCTTAAATACGGGTACCCGTAAAAACACTATATTAATTAAAAAGAAATGTTATAAACTTTGTTGTTAATATGTAATAACACTATAAACCAAATAAATAAGAAAAAAATCTATAGTTTTTAAAACTTTTAACTTGCATATTCACTTATGAATTATTCTCCCTGTATGACTTTTATCTGACGAGCAATTGGATTCAAATAAGCATACACTCATCTCTTTTACATATCTTTTAAAAGCGTTTTCAAACATAATATTAAACCTGTATTGTTTATTTACCTGTGTTTTACAAGCACATTCTATGTTACATGTTTTCATAATTGTATTGTTTAATCTATATTATTGACATCATTACAGCTTTATCTACATGAATATCTCCCGTATCGAAAGTTGGGATGCTTACATCATTTTCTTTAATAAGCATTGATAACTCTGTACAACCCAAAATCACACCTTCCACGCTATCTAATTGCCCTTTTTTAATAATTTCTAGCATTGTATTTTTTGATTCTTTACTAAACACACCTTTAAGTAGCTCCGAATAAATAATGTTATGTATGCTGCCTCTATCTTCTACATTTGGAATAACAACCTTCAATCTATAAGTATCTTCAAGAATTTTAGTATAAAAGTCTTTTTCCATAGTGTCTTTAGTTCCTAGTAGCAGTATTCTTTTTAATCCTTTTTGTTGTATGGCTTCCCCTGTGGCTTCAGCTATATGTAAAAATGGAATAGAAATATTTTTGTTGATTTGGTTACTAACTATATGGATTAAGTTAGTACATAGTAATACCATATCTGCTCCTGCTTTTTCTAATTGTTGGGCACTTTTCACAACAATTTTTCCGATAGCTTTCCAATCATTTGCGACTGTATGTTTTTCTATTTCAGCAAAATCTACAGAAACCATAATAATTTTAGCAGAATGAGAGCCTCCTAAAATGGTATTCATCTTCTTATTAATACGCTCGTAATAGAGTTTTGATGACTCCCATCCCATCCCTCCTATTAATCCTATTGTTTTCGTTTGATGTTTCATAATTTAAAATTTAAAAGAAGCGATACGTTGCTTTTATTAGAAATGTATTATTCGGTTGTGCGCTAAAAATTTGATTGTCAAAACTTCTGAATAAGCCCCCCGTAGGTCTGTTATTATCTGTAATACCTTGAGCCCATACCAAGAATATTTCTGAACCTGGTTTGTATTCATAGCGCACCACAAGATTAGATCTAAACTGAGCAAACGAAAAGTCAGGATCTTTAAAATGATAGTCTACAGAATCATCTGAAGCCTCATCAATTGCATAGTTATTATTCGTTTCATCAAAGAAAATTTGTGAATCTGTGTAATATGCAATTTGTTCATTATGCGATTTAGCCAACGCATGATTCATATATCCAAAATTGCTATAAACACCTTTAGATATGTAAGGTTCTGCATAGTATTGAATAGATAAATTTGGATTAATAGTATAATTAAATCTAAAGGCCAAACTAAAGGTGTCTCGGTCTAGTTTAGACATAATATATCGTGGTAAACCGCTAAAATCAACCGTTTCATTATACTGTAATCGATGACGAATCATATTATATCTAGGAGACACAGATAAACTAAACTGATTTATTGGCTGATACGTAATTTTTAATCCATTATCTAACAAGAAATAACTATCCTCATTTCCAGTTTTTGTCCATCCATCTAAACTAAAAGACAGCTTTTTTCTTGTATCGGTTCCCAAAGCCCACCAAAAACCATATTGATCTGGTAAATATATTCTCGGACCACCCTGTAACAATGATTTTGAATATATGTGAGGTTGACTAAAAAAACCAACTGTAGCATTCCAATTGTTTTGAAATGTTCCTCTTGCTTCTACATCCCAATCTATATAATTCAAATTACCCTCAAAGTCCCATTTAAACCAATGTTGATAAGTCAACGTACCTTTTCTAAAAGCTCCAAAAGGTTTTAGTGAATTATAGGTAATACCTGCATAGTTTTGAATATCATCTGCTTCAAGCATAAAACCAAGATCATTCAATTCTAGCTCTGGAGAACGCCAAGTAAACCCTGTTTCAAACTTTAAATGACCTTGCCCAGCTTTACCAAATTTTATATCCCCTCCCGTTCCTGTAAGCGAGGTTTTTGTTGGATCTATTGAAACATGACCTGCATCAGTACGCTGAAACAAATGAGGAATTGACAACTGCGTTCTTAAAATAGATTTTTCACTTCCTTCTACATGACTCATTACCATATTGGCTCCCAAATACCAGGTTCTATTTTTCCATTGATGCATAAAATCAATACCAGCTGTAGTAGCCGATTTATGCAAGAAATCTGTATTGGTATCTAGGTTTCTAATGGTTGACGTTACAATACCTCCAAAAAATGTATTACGGTTGTTAAAGTCTTTTTGTACCCGACCAACAAAGTAATTGGTAAAAGGTTCTATAAGTTGTTCTCGCTCACTACCATTATTATAGATTTTAGCATACTCATTTGTAGTCATGCTCTCCATAACACCTATAGACCAACCATCTTTTGTTTTTCCACTAAATTTTACAGCCCCTAAAATGGTTGTTCGCTCTGGAGCATCTGAAAATTCATCCGTTTCTGTTTTAACGAAACCTTGCGGATTTCTGCCTATACGTCTAGAGTAAAACAAATTATCGCGACTAAAAGAACCGCCTACAATTGGATTAGAGAATTGATAATTGAAAATATTCTTATTCTCGACAAAAAACGGACGCTGCTCTCTAAAAAACAATTGAAAACCATCTAGTGCAATTGCAGCCGGATCTGCTTCTACTTGTCCGAAATCTGGATTTATGGTAAAATCTAAAGTAAGATCATTTGTTATTCCAATCTTACCATCAATCCCTGCATTAATGGTTGTTATATGCTTATCGCGATATGGGTTATTTGGATCTTTTTTAAAAGTTTCTAGAGAAGTGACCACAAAGGGCTGGATTTCAAACTGTCTTTGAGGCTTTAAGCCGTTTAATCCATGTAACTCTCCAAACTCACTAATCCAACCCGGAGCATCAATTGGTATACGCTGCCAAACAGACGTTTCGTTATTACTAAAATAGTTTCGAATTACTTGTAGCCCCCAAACTTGGTTTTCAGATTTCCCAAAACGCAATTGACTTAAAGGTATTTTCATTTCTGCTGTCCACCCTTCATTTGTAATAGCACTTTTAGTATACCAAATAGGATTCCAGGTAATATCCTCACTTTTACCATTAAGCGTAATGATTTTGTCGCCTTTTACGCCAGCTGCAGTTACCGTAAATGAAAACGCCGAACGTAAATCGTGGTAACTGTCAAAAATAACCTCTACCCAATCCCCTTCAAAGCCATCGCGTCTAGACATCCAATTGGTAATCTTTTCAGGTTGCTTGTCAAAATTTTTAATTCCTATGTAGAGATGTTTTGCATCGTATACTATTTTAAAAGTAGTTTCTTCTGAAGGTGACACATTTTCTGTAGGTTCTCTTTGAATAAAATTAGACGCCCAATCGTTCTTTTTTCCCCAAATGACATCTTCTAATTTCCCATCTATAATAGGAATTTCAGTTTTAGAGATTCGTTGTGAACTGTATACTTTTTTAGAAACAATCTGCCCTTGTTGAGAAATACACACACAAGGAATACTAAATAATATTGATAGTATGATTCGCATTTTTAACATAGGATTTGTTTTATTTTTCATCAAAATTATACTTAGAATGACTCTTTTTAATGAAAGTTAGTTGATAGATCGTGCCGCTATTATTGAAAAAATTTCAACTACACCCATTTATAAAGTATCGTATCTTTGAATTATGGAACTAAAGTATTTTAGACTTATAAAAACCATTGCTGAAGAAGGGAATCTTGCGAATTCTTCCGAACGTTTATTTTTAACGCAATCTGCGTTAAGCCATCAATTGCGAGATCTTGAGGAACGCTTAGGTTTTAAGGTTTTCCGTAGAAGTAGAAACAAATGGGAGCTTACAGATGAAGGGACCGAACTTTATAAGTTAGCTAATAAACTCTTTAGTTCTATAGATGAAAGTTTTAGTAATATTAAGCATATAAAAGAAGGCTCAAGAGGAGCTATAAAGTTAAGCGCAGAATGCCAGTCTTTTTTTCATGCCATTCCTGAGTTTATTCAAAAAATGGGGATTCTTTATCCTGAAATAGATATAGATCTAACATTAGGAGCTACACATCAAACCATATCGCAGGTATTATCTAACGAAATAGATATTGCCATAGTTACCTCTAAACCTGCGTCAGAAGAACTAACAATTGTAAAAGTGTATGAAGATGAAATTTTTGCTGTCATGCACCGCGAAAATCAATTTAATACTTTAGATTATTTGGAAGCAAGTCATTTTTCGAAAATTCATTTACTTATTAATTCTTTTCCGTTAGAAGGTGTTTCCGTTTATGAGCATTTTTTAAAACCAAATAAAATCAATCCAATTAAAATATCGGCCATTCCATTTACCGAAATTACCTTATCAATGATTCAAGCTAATATGGGAATTATGTGCGCTCCGAAATGGCAATTAAAACCCTTTAAATTGTCTGAAGAAATTGCCTTTAAACGTATTAGTGAAAACGGACTTAAACGAAATCATTATTTAGTGGTAAAAACAGAGCATAGAAATAAGAAATATATTCACGATTTTATCTCAAGTTTTGAAGAAGATTTTTTGAAATGATAAAATTACAAAAGCGTGTCTTTTCAGTCACTCGTTTTTTGATGTACCTTATCTTACAAAAAGTTATTCCATACCTCATACCGAATAGACCATCACTTTTCATCTAAAAAACATCCATAGATAAAACCTTTACGTAACTTTAATATTATATTGCAACATAAAAAAGCATTAATCCCCAATAATAATGCCCTATGAAAAGCTTACCATACTACCTACTGATCGTTATTATAATTTTCACAACTTCATGTACTAAAGAAGGCCTCGATCCCAGCAAAAATGATGTAAATTATGATGCCGATCCTGAAAATCTAGATGAAAAAGGTTTACCTATACGTCTTTTCGACGCTAAACTACCAGCCATGTTAAATAACCTTGAATATACTATTGATTTGAATCAATGGGGCATTCCCAATGATGGTACAGATGTCGCTAAGACCACATCTAATCTACAGGCGGCCATCGATTGGGCCCATGAAGAAGGTTATAGTAAAGTGATATTACCTCAAGGTAATTATTTAATTGGTAAAGATGTAAACGATATATACTATGGAGGTATTGAAATACATGGAGATACCGAATTCGTTTTTAGTGAAGGCACTGTTTTAGAAATTGATACCAATGATAAATGGAATTACTGTGTTATTAGCCTAAAAGGAGACAATATAATTATACGTGATGGTATTATTAAAGGTGATCGAGACACACATATTTTCACACCTCGCGATAATGATGGAAAGACAGCTCATGATGAAGGTCATGGTATTTGTGTTTGGAATAAAAGCAATCAGGTATTAATTAAAAACATGAAAATTCATAACCTAACTGGTGATGGGTCTTTAGTACTTGATGCAAACGATGTTACTTTTACAAATAATGACATTTACAACAATAGACGTCAGGGAATCTCGATTGTTGGCGGTAAACGTATTGAAATAAAAGATAATGAAATACACCATATAAATGGTACAAGTCCGCAATTTGGCATTGATATAGAAGGACCTGGACGTGTTGATGAAGACATCTTAATCCAAAACAATTATTTTCACCATAATAGAGGTGGTGATATTGTAAATACCAGTGGTGAAAATGTTTATATCCTTGATAATATCATGGAGCAAGGAGAAGGCAGCACCTATGTAGATGGCCCCATTGTTAGCTGGCACAAAACCCATAATATTATTGCCAGAAATACCATTACTATGAAAACAGGATCGGCCAATGGAAGGTTAGGTTATATTCAGTATTCAGGAGGTGGTGATAAAGGGCATAATCGTGCTACTTATGTTCACGAAAATATATGCAATAGCTGCGGTATGTATATGTATAAAAGTTCTGATGCAGATGTACGTCGTAACAAGTTCCTTGGGTATTTTATGGCATTTTCAAAATTCGATAATGTCATATTAATTGATAATCTGGTGACATACTCTGAGGAACATCCTAAATTAAGATACTGCTGGTCATACCGTTTTAATGATGTTACAGGGTTTGCTAGTGGAAATTATTTAGGAGAAACCCTTGAAGATATACCTCTATCAGAAACAACACCTCATACATTACAGTGTGTGTTAGACGGTTGGTAAAAACTTTTTGTAAACACCACTACGGAAGTCGTCATGCTTTATCTTCCTCTCTAGCGAGGAATCTTTATAAGAAAAATTAGATATGATTATCTCAAATTATATTGCACATCCTTCTTTTAACTCTAAAAAATATAAATATCACAGGGAGGCTCCGTTGAAATTGTCCTTCTTGCACCCCATGCTGAACTTGTTTCTGTAAAAATGAGAGTCTAATTAACAGAGTTTCAATTCTTGATCAGAAAGATCGAAACCTTATAGGCAACTTAATTGAATATGAAACGAGCAAATATTAATAGGGTTTACCTCAGGGATTCTTTGTTTCAATAAATTCTTTATTGATCTTATTTATAATATACAGGTCAAGGTTTTATAAATTGACCAAGAAAATTACGATTGCTTTCCTTTAACCATACTTGAATCAATAGCTCATCATTTGTTGTTAGTTTAGCAGAAGTACGACCTAATAATTGTAAGTAGTTATTTTTAACCGGTATTAAAGAAAACTCTAGCGGATTTTCCAGATATCTATTTATATCCATATGAGCATTTAACTTATACTTTTCTGCTTTCAACATACTGCTGTCAAACAGTTTTTGAGTAAAAATAGTTAGGCTCTTTTTCTGCTTTTGCGCGTACATTTTATATAAAGGCATAGCCGTAAAAAGCGTATCGTTTTCAACAACTTGAATGGCATTATTGGTATAAAAATACTCAAAAAGCTTAGCATCACTTCCTAGAGCAATTGCAGTATGCGGTACGTTATTTTCTTGAACCGATTTCTTTTCTATTTTATTAAAATCGTCATCATACTCATAAGTAACAATAGTATCTATTTCCTTGTTAATTGCTTTTAGATTAAATAATAAATGTCCATTCCAATGATTTACTATGGAATCCATTGATAGTTTGGTAAACTCCCTGAATTTTGTTTTGTTTTTGTTAGTTAAGAGTGACTTGAAAATAGCATGATTCCTATTGATTTTAGTTGAAAGAAATGCAAGCGCCCCCTCAGAATATGGCACATAAGAATCGGCTAAAAAGAGATTAGAATGCAGTTTGCCTTTAATCTCAAAAAGGCCGTTTTTAAAATCTGCTTCTAAAAAGGCGTCTTTTGAACTAACGTAAGTTATATCACTTTTTGAATTTAATATAGGTTTAAGTAAATCTACGTCCTTTTTATAAAACTCTGTTTCATTAAAAATAGATTGAATTACAGCATTTACAGGGGCATGAGACTGTTTCTTATACGCAATTAATACATTTTCGCTAGATATCGCTACAACTATATTCCCTTTGCCAAACAATTCCAACGCCTCATCTGTTAATGTTTTGAAGCCTTGTTGCAGCAGATAGTTTTCAAGTTCGGTGCGATCTTTAAGTTTAAAAAAACTGCTAAACCAGGCACTTTTAAAATTAGAGTCATTAGTAAAAAACAATATATTTCTTGGAATAACTATAGCTTTTTTAAAAGACGCATGATCTTCTTTCTTTTTTGTTTCGAAACTAATGTACTTAAATGGGTTTTTAAGAGCATCAACTAACAAATGATGCTCAATTTGACGAAGATCGATTTGTACAACCTCGGTAGCTGTAATTGGTATTTTACTTTCAATAACCAAGGCACGTTTGTATCTAAAAAGATACAGTGCCAAAACCACAAGGGTTAGAGCCAAAAAAAGATACGCCAGCCTTTTTTTCATCTAAATTTATTTCGCTAGAGCATCAATAAGGTTAAGAAATAGCTTTAACGAGTTTTCCTCAGAATTCGCTGTATTGATATTCATTTCCGAAAGCAATTTATTGCCTTTAATCTTTAAGGTCTTAAAGTAAGCATCTTTAAGACTTTCTTTTGCGTAATTAAAATATCTGCGTTCTTTTCTACTCAATTCAGATTCAGGTACTTTAGATATTAATTTCTCTCCATTTATATATAAAACCGAACTACAGCTTTTTATTAGTTTTTGATGCTTACCAGGATTTTTGATAAAACGGTTATTTACAATATTCGAAATTTTTTCCTCGGAAGTGGTAAAGAACAAAATATCATTTTTTATCGCAGCATATAAATATAAACCAAAGGGGACTTCTTTTTGTGGTATATTTATCTTAAAATAGCCATTCTTATCTTCAAAAAGCTTCTGCTTTACACCCAAACGAGCTGCTTTATTTAACAGTTTATCTTTTTTCGACCCGATCATGATAGTAAAATCTGGTACTATTTCGTTTTTTGTCCGTGTAGTTTCTTTTCTATTATAATCCTCGTCAAATTCGTAACTCGTATAAGTTACTTCTTTCTCTTCAAAATTGTCTAATGTAAATAACACATCGCCAGTTATTAAGTCACTAATGGCCTCTTCATCTAATAGAAGAGATAACAAATCAACAACTAAGTCTAATTCTCCCTTTTTAGTTGGCACAGCTCTATCAAAAACACGTGCCTGTAACTTAGGATATTCTTCTAAAAGGGCCTTTGTGTTTAAAGAAAGGCTCATATAAGCCAAGGTCTCGTCATAATTTAAATAATTAAAAAACGCCTTGTCTATTTTAGAATTGTAGAAACTTTTAGACGACTTTATTAAATCCGAACTCATTTCCATTTCGGTGGTCATTCTGGCAGCACCTTTGTCAAAATATAAATTAGCAACAACACTTTTAAATCCATATAAATTGGATATAGACTCCCATGGTATAAGAGATGAAATAGCATTCCCGCCATACATATCAAACATTACATCGCTAATTAATTGACCATAGTCACTAAGCCAAACAGATGCTGCTGCATTTTTATCTTTGCTAGATGCGTAGCTTTTATTACTTAAAATAGAAGTTTCTCCATGTCCTTTAATAACATTGAAAGCATGTATTTTTGCCCATTTTGAAGTCAATGCTTTTTTCAATTGATAATACGTTATATCCTCATGTTCCATTTGAGACATAAACCGTTCTTCATGTTCTTTAAAATAAGGACGGCCTTTTTCGTATGCAGAAAATAAAAGTAAATTATCGTTCCATACCGTTATGAGTCTATTTTCTGCCATGACACGTAAACCTTCTTCTGTAACGATGCTTTCTTTATCTCTTGGAGACATTAAACTTTCAAACTTGTTTTTATCTGTTAACTTAATTAAGAAAGTATGATAACTTATACTATCGGTTCTCTTAAAAAAATAAAATGCTTTTGAGTTTACATCGAAACCCAAGTCTTCAATACTGTTTAGTGTTAATTCAGACTCACTATTCCTGCTAAGTTTTTCGAGCATTTTTTGAGCAAAACTATACTCATTAAACTTGGCAATAGGGACTAACTCGGTTAAACGATCACCATTTACGGAAATAACAGCTTCTGCACTGTTTGGTATTTTACTTTCAATGCTTTGTGCCATACTTGCATAAGATGCAATAATAGCAACGAATAGTAGGATTTTTTTCATGGTACTTACTTCTGTAGTTTTATTTGATTTTTGATTGAACTTTTATTTTTAATAACATCTTGAGCACTCACTCTTAACATGATTGCTTTTTTACTACCAGATATTTTAGCAATGGGGTTTTTTGAGGAAACAATTGGGCTTTCAAAACGGTAAATAGTTGTCATTGTAGCATTTTCGAGTACCTTACGGTCTTCCATGTTTGTTTTTTTAAACTCGCGTGCAAGATCATAATGATAGTTTCTCGTAAACGTGTTTTGGGTTTTGTTGAAACTAAAATGTTGATGTTGTTTTATTATAGCCGCATCCTTTTTAGCACTAAAATTGGAGATTACCGTATTTAAGGCTTCAACATTCGTAAAATCACAAGAAACAGTAAAAATGTATTCGTCAAAGTTGGAAGAATTTTCAACGTTGGAAATGCCTTTAACGCGCTTTACTTTTTGAATAACTTCTGCTATTTTATTTTTTATCTCGGTTTTAGAGGGAACTTTGTGGTTGTTAACACTATCGAGCAGCATTATAGAATTTAGTTTGGTTTTACTTCGGCTCAAATTCATGGTAAGTGTTACATGCCCCGAACCATCTTTATTAAAGCTAACCTCTTCTATAATTTCGAAACAACTGGTGCAAAGAATAAATAATCCTAAAAAAAATACCTTAAATCCCTTTTTGTGCATTTTAACTTTTAAGCAACAAATTTAATATTATTATAATAATATGAGGTGTTGTAGGTTAAAATATATTTACTCTATCAAGTAACTAGTATTTAAAAACTTAATAGCTCCTGAGTATTCAAGGTTTTTCGGCTAAAAATTATATCTAAAAGAGTATTTAGGGTAATATTTAAAAAAAGGGAGCGTCTCAATAGTAATAATACTCCAATCTATCTGGTTAAACCTTTTGGTTAAAAACTCAAAACAGATACGGTGCTTACTTTTGAGACACTCCCTCAGATTGCTTGAAGAGGGCAAAGCATATATTTATTTAGTTCATAGTAGGTTATAGAAAGCGTAATGCAAATACAATTTAGCCTCCACTTGGCTACTAAATGAAATCATTAGTCCTTTACTATTTTTTTCAACACAGAATGATTTCCAACCTGTATTTTCAAAATATAAATACCCGTTTTTAAATCTTCTACTTCAATTTCAAGGGTGTTGACTAATGGTACTTTTGCTTTCTGATAAACTAATTTTCCATTAATATCATATAACATGATATCCCCTATCGATTCAATATTTGGCATGTCTACAGTAAAACCGCTTTTAAAAGGATTTGGGGATAATATAATAGCCTTATTAAGCGCTTTTAAAGACGTGTAATTAGTCTCTTTATGAAGACTTGCAAGAACAGCTTTGTTAGTTGCAGCACTACTAGTATACTCAATGTGAATTAATGCAGCACTAGACGATGACCCATCATACGATTCTGCGGTTCTTTTACCTGTACCCGTTATAATAATAGCCATATTGTTTCCAGAATGCCATCCCGATCTATTTACGATTTCCTGTATAATCGATTTTATTTCTGGTGTTCTCTCACTTGATCCGGCTGCTCCTGCCGTATTCCACGCTGATGGATTCCATGCAACGGAAGCAGTCGTTGTACTTCTTTCTGAAACATTGTTTGTCGATGTAGTAAACGCAGGCGCATCATTGGCGTCATGACCTTTAATCGTTAGCCCGGCACTACCAGAGGACGTTTCATCTGCTGTAAATTGAATATATGCTTTGTTAATAGTCGCTCCCTGAGGGATATTAATATCTTTAAATCGAAGTCCTACAACTTGGTTGCCTTGCGAGTTATAACTGTCGTACACAAGTTCTATATCAGAGCTGTTTGTATAAACAACTCCATTTGTTTCATTCTCCTCAACATCATCCAAGCTACTGGATATACGCTTCTCAATAGTTTGTGCTACAACACCCACAGCAATATTTACAGTATCGGTTGTGGTAGTAAGCCCATCATTATCTGTTGCAACAGCTGTTAATGTATATGCACCATCCGATGGGATGTTGTAATTTTTAGAATAAGGACTTGTAGCGTCTGTTCCTATAGAATTTCCATTTACAAAAAATTCTACATTAGCTATAGTTCCATCTGAATCGGCAGCACTTGCATCAATCGTAATATTTTGTGGCGCTGTATAAGATTGACCATTAACTGGACTGGTAATACTGCATGTAGGTGAGCTTAGGTTTCCTGTTATGGTAACCACAGATCCATTACTAGGATTCCAAATATCAAGATTAGAAGGAATGGTAAATCGATTGTTGTTACTCACCTCCCCTACTTGATTGGCGTTATCGACTTTAATGGTTCTTACCTCAATTTTTCCTTGATCTACAAAGATCCATTTAAATTGATTGAATCTGCCGCTATTTCTCGTCCAACTTTTGTTATCGTTGTTAGAACGTAGCGGTGCACCCCAACAACCTTCTCCAACGTAAATCGTACCATTATTATCATCTCTTGCAAAGCCTTCATCGCTACTGCTACCTGTTGATGGTCTTACTGGCCATGTGGTTTTTACAGTATGCGCATCGCATTCTACGACTAACTTTACACCATGATCGTAAAATAATGACGACCAGTTATTATACTGGCTGTTCCCTTCTCGTTTTGAGCGTACATGCGGACGCATGGGCTTGTGATACTGAGCTATCTTCCAGGTTGCGTTATTGTTAGATTGTAAATCTGAAGATAACCAGCTTGTCTGACTCCCCGAAATTGATATTTCGGTATTTAAGGTATAAGTTCTAATTAAAGACCCACCAAATGTAATGGCATAATATACACTTGAAGAAGGCACATCGAATAAATTGTAAATAGAATTGTTCGAATCTTCATGGTTCCCCCTAGCTGCTACTATTGGAAACATTCTTCCATCATCTGCTATGGTATATTGCCAATCGTTAAACCAGGTATTCCATTCAGAGCTACTATCTCCATTAGTCATGTCACCTCCAAATAAAACCGCATTTGGCTTTAATTTTGCGACCAATTTATTCGCATTTATTCTAGGAGTTCTATTGTTTCTGGAATCTCCTCCTGCTATAAACGACAATCTATCCGATGGGTTATTAGAACTTGTTCTGAACCAAAACCTGCGACTGGTACCTTGGTTATCGCGAAGTACAAAATAATAATTTGTATTAGGCTGTAATCCAGTTAGGCGGGCAAATCTGTTGTTCATGCTCTTGTAATTTACAGAGCGCGACACTGTTTTACTATTAGGATAAGAACTCCAATTCGTTCCAAAATCTGTTGTACCATAATACACAACGGCATTACTACCCGAAACCTGATTCCATCCTATAACTATAGATGTTGCAGGATTATCTCTAATGGTTAATCGGTATTTGTTTGTGTCTGCATTAACAACAAAAGTAAATGCAATAAAAAGTAAAATGAGGGGGGACGTTTTTTTCATAAGTAGGTTTAAATATTTAGGTTTATTATATCAAAGTAACAAATATTGAACATGCAGTGTGTTATCCTTTTGTTATTAAAACATTACAAAATGACACGTTTAATATTAAGCTTTTATGAAATAAAAGTATTAGTGTAGGGCAAGGAATTTTCGCATACAATATAACTATATTTACTTAATATAATATCGGTTTTTTTCTTAAATTTTGAAAAAATATTATAGTATTTTTGTTATACAAATCTTAAAAATATGCTCCGAAATCGCCTACTATTAATCCTTAAGATTGCCTGCTTTTGCCTTTTTTTTGGTAGAGCCTGGCAACATTTGGTATGGGATATTCCAATTCGATCTTTATTATGGGATCAAGAACTTATGGAAGTGTTAATTACTTGGTTAACCGATATGTCATGGCAAGAATATGCGACAAGTACATTACAAGATACTTTTATTCAAACCGGGAAAATAGTTTTTGGTGTTTTTTATTTGATTTGCGCCTTACTATGCTTCTTTGTTAATGAAAAAAGAAAATGGATTGGAAATGTATTGTTAGTTGCTACTTTTTTTCTAATATGTCTTGCGTTTCTATACTATAAAGAACGTTTTTTTCATTTAGGTCAATTGCTGGAATACACCACTCAAATTGCGACACCCATATTGCTTTATCTTTTTGTATATACCGATATAATTAATAAACGACTCATCCTATTTGGTAAAATAGCTATAGCACTTACTTTTATTTGCCACGGATTGTATGCTATTGGTTATTATCCACAACCTGGAAATTTTGTAGACATGGTTATTCAAAATACATTTATAAGTGAATCGTCTGCAAAATCTTTTTTAAGATTAGTAGGTTTAATAGACATTCTAATTGGTATAGCTATATTTATTCCTATCGTTTGGAGGTTTTTTATATGGTATGCTTTAATTTGGGGGTTTTTAACAGCTGCAGTTAGAGTTACCACTAACTTTTATATGGACTTCCCTTGGCAAAGCTTAAATCAATGGACTCCCGAAATGCTTTATAGAATACCTCATGGTATGATTCCACTTTTTGTTTTAATTTTAGCCAATTCCCTAAAATCAGCAAAGGAAGAGATTCTACAATTCAAGAAAAGAAGTTATTTTTCAACTAACGAAAAATAAACCTTTTCATCACATATTACTTTGTTTGCATTAGGACAAAAAAAATTCAGGAAAAAGGATTTTCTATTATTTACTCATGTCCTCAAATACATAAGTCAATTGTGTTAGTAAAATTATAACGTTTCTCACATTGTCTTTAAAGAAAAAACAAGCATTAAAGTCAACCTTTTTATTGACTCTTATGGTTAGTGTATTTTTATTATACTCAATAAATTAATCTAAATAGACATCAATTTTATTCAATATACATTCTTATTACACTACTATCTATTTGTAAAAAAATATTTACTAAAACTAAGGGTTACAAATAAAACTTTTTATATATTGTATACATCTACCATTGTATCTCTAATAGTGGTATCATGTTTACCCAAAACTACCAACACAATGACTCTTAACGAAATCAAAGCATGTATCCTAAACTGGGAAAATATTATAAAAGAAGGTAATTCGGAAACGATCATACATTATCTAAACCAAGGTTTTTGCTTTCAAATTACAAAAAGTGAATATTTAAAATGGAAAGATAAAAAACCAAAGAATATACATGCCTATCTTGGTGTTTATAACAATAAGCTAAAATTTTTTATTATTGATTCTAAATCCGATAAGAATGGGGATTTTTCAGATACTATTTTAATTAAGGATTTCACCTATGGTATCGACCCCTCAGAAATAATTAAACCAATTACTTTAAAAAAGAAAATAACTTTAACAGAAAATCAAGCTTTAGATAGGAGTTTTCGCTGGCATATCCGCTGTAAAGAGTGGCTGCAATCAATACAAAATGATCCATTAAAGCAAATGTTTAGAGTCATATCTATTCCTTTTCAAAATTACGTGCAAATTTTTCAATCCAACACAATAGTTACTAATTTTTTTGGGTTGCATAAAGGAAAAACGAATGAAGCTTTAGAAATTGAGATTATAGTTTCTAATGAGTACGGAGAGCATAAAATTCCAAACGAATACAAGGATTTAACCGTGCCGGTACCTCCGTTTAGCGCTCAAAATTCTCGTATTTATTTTAATTTATTAGATTAAAAATTGGATTATATAAAACTAGGAAACCTATTAAAGTACGTTCCTATTTGTTTGCTTTCTTTTAGTATAATTTTACTTGTAGGTAAGCGTTATAATAAACGGGGGGCTTTATTTTTCTCTTTTATTTGTGTTCTCTTATTTTTTGAACTTATTTCGTTCTATTTTGGCAAGTATCAAGCTAGTAACATATTTTTAATTCCTATAATTGGATATACCAATTTTTTGTTTTTACTACAATGGTATACTTCACGTATGCAATTAATAACTAAAAAACTTAAAATTGCACTTATAGTATTTGGTGCTGTTATTTTAATATTTAATTTTTTATTACTTACCGGGACACGTTCTTTTTATTCGTACGGAACAATGCTTTATAACTTATCTATTGTTATTTTTAGCCTACTATACTTTAATGCTGTCATTATAAAGAAAATAACTTCAACCAGACATTCATTATTATTAAATATCAGTATTTTATTCTTCTTCTTAACTGATGTTATTATTTCACTAGCTTTAAATTATTTAATAAATCAACATTTAAACTGGGTAGCCCCTTTTTGGATTTTCCGTGCAATATTATTACAACTCTTTTATATTTCATTAATTCTATATGTATGGAACACTGGCAAAACCCAAAAGTTATAGCTTTTTGGCTATGGATTATAGTGTTGATCTTTATGCTTATGGCTGTATTTATATCATTTTTAGTGAGAAACTATGTATTTCAAATAAAAAAAGAAGAACAAAAAAATAATGAATTAAGATTAAACATTCAAAAAGATTTATTGTTAAATAGTATAGAAACGCAGGAAAAAGAAAGAACCCGGATAGCAGAAGAGCTTCACGATAATTTTATAAGTCAGTTAAATATTATTAGATTGATGAATGCTAATAATTATGAAAATGACATTATTAATAATAAGATTGTGGAGTGTATAAAGGCTGTTAGAAAAATGTCTCACGAACTTACACCTCCCTTTTTAAACACAATTAGTTTAGAGGAATTGATGGCAGAACATATACAGCCTTTGAACCAAAGTTTTTCGGTAGATTTCTTTAGTAATTTATTAGTACAATTAGATTTAGTAGCACATATTAAACTCCAAGTATTAAGAATTTTTCAGGAAATAATTACTAATATTATAAAGCATGCTAATGCTACAGTTATAAAAGTGTTTTTGAGAATTTCTAAAAAATGGCTTACCTTACAAGTAGTAGATAATGGCATAGGGTTTAATTCTAATATTAGAAAAGGTATGGGCTTAAAAAACATCGAATCACGTGCACAAATATTACAGGCTGATTTTCGATTTAATGCTCCTTACAGCAAAGGTACATCCTTTATAATTTGTATAAACTTAGAGAAATTGAACAATGAAAGCAGATAATTTTTGTATTCGTTTGGGCATTGTAGATGACGATCTTTTAATTGTTCAATTATTGAGTGATTTTCTAAGACAATCAAACAACATCGAAGTTGCTCTAACAGCTTTAAGTGGAAATGATTTTTTAGAAAAACTCAGTTCGTCCGAAAACACACTAGATATTGTACTTCTAGACTTACGCATGAAAAATGGCACTGGATTAGAAGTCTTAAATGAGTTGCTAAAACAACCAAAGCGCATAAAAATTATTGTGCTTAGTACGTTTTATAAATCTTCTTTTTTAGGACAAATGCTAAAATTAGGTGTTGATGCCTTTTTACCTAAAGAAATTGACCTAAAAAAACTGATTCACATTATTAAAACGGTACACCATAAAGGGCATTATTTTTCTCAGGAACAAATCGACATTATGAGAACCCAAATTTCTCCTAAAACGCCCAAATTACATATACAACAGAAGGATCAACTTACAGAAAGAGAGATTGAAGTATTACAATTAATTTGCAGTCAACTTACTTCTAAAGAAATTGCAGAAAAACTATTTGTAGCTACAAAAACTGTAGAAAACCACAAGAGTAATTTATTTCTAAAAACAGGAGTAAAAAACACTGCAGGCTTAATTATATATGCCATTCAAAACAAAATTACAAACCCAGACGAATTAATTATATTAGAAAACTAATCGATCAACTTTATAAATGTATTGCTTTTAACTCCATAGCATATCCTACAGCCTTTGCCCAATCACCATTAATATCACTAGAAAACTGCCAATTCATCTTGAATGGGATCTATGATTTTTTTAATAATATCATCAATTGGAATATACCCAGATCCTGCACCCTTTTTTGTTATATCATTCATTTTATATACTTTTTTAGTTTATAAATTATTCTTAACCTATTTGTTTTATAAGCCAGGGCGAGTTGGGGTTTATATTTTTTTCACGAAACTTATATGCCAGGGATATTATAAATTGATTAAATGTTGGAAAATCTTTGAAAGTAGCAAGTGTACTAAGAACACATTGTATTCTTAATTCAAAAAAACGTATTTCAGTAGAATCGGATATCTCATCCCTCCATCCTATACCTGCGTATACCTCTCCATCTTTATACTGCGAACAATAAAAAGGAAACGATTCAGGAACGATGCCTATATTCTGGGAAATAATTTCACCCAAAACTGTTGTAGATTCATCTAAATCTGTTTTACTATTAATAATAGTCCCTTTTTTATAATAAATTACGATTTTATCGGTCTTTAAACGTGCTTTTTCCGGATCTGAGTTGATATAAATTTTAAAAGAATTGATATTACACACATTATCAGGAGTAATTAAATTAGATACTATTTCTAATACTTCATGCACACATGCTACATTAACCACAATCAACCTGTCAAATGCATTGCAACTGTTAGTTAACTTGATACGATAATAACCACTCTCCGGAGTTTTAACTCCCTCTGGTATTATGGCTTGAACATACTGTAAGTTGTAAAGTTTAGATAACATATAACGTGATTCTTTAAATGTTCCATAATAAAAAAAGGTATCACTACAAGTTAAATAGTTATATAAATAGTTTAATTTGATTTTATCTGGAAGCCCCCTGAAATCCTTATACTTCTGCTTTGTTTGTCCTATATTCTTTTCCAAAATATTGTAACATGCTTGGTACTGTTTCATTGTTCTATTTCTACATTATTAAATTTGGTAATACGACAACGGTTAACTTTATATTACTAATCAGAATATACAAAGACCAAAAGATGGTTGTACGCGCTACTTTGTAATCTTAATATATTCTGATAGACATGTTTAAATAACTATAAAATGATAGTCATTTACGATCAATTTTAAGTTTTAGCAAGCATCCTTAACGATTTGTTTCATTAACCATGGTTTCTCAGGGTCTATACTTACGTTAAAAAATGTAGTCTTTAAACCGCTATAGAAATCTTTGAAACTCGGAAAGCTTTCTTGGAATCTAAGTATTTGAAGAATACATTTTACCCTCAACATAGAAAAGCTTACTACAGAAGGCTCAAATGTCTCATCACCCCATCCTATCCCGATGTGAGGTATGTAGTAAAACGGGAATAATTCTGAGATAAAAGCAACAGCAGCATTAGAAATATGCTCTATAATTTGATTAGTGGTAGCGTCAAGTCCTGATTCAGGATTTATAATCGCTCCTCTTTTGTAATAAATTACAATCTTATCATCTTTTAAAGAATCTTCGTCTGGATCTGAATTAACATAAACTTTAAATTCATTAATTTCACTAATCGCTGCGCAACCAAGAATTGCTTGTGCGATTTGATACATCCCATCCATACTTTTTACATTTATTACAATACGTCTATCTGATGCTGGGCGTTCGTTATTTATAAAGATGTGGTAATAGTCTGAAGAACCCCAAGGGAAACTTGGGTTTTGGGCTAAAATAAGACTAACATTTTTATTTTTCTGTAATTCATTTAGCATATGTTTTGATTGCTCCTCTGTCGCTTTATAATGTAGTGATTCGTTCATTGTTAAATATTCATATAAATCATTGAACTGCTCACCGGCTTGTTTTTTTTTAAAGGCCATATATTCCTCTGGTGTTCCAATACGATGTTTTAAAATATCGTAGCACGCTCTGTATTTCTCCATTGTTTTATTTTTTTATGTGATTATTTTTAATCAGTTTTTATAATACAGATTAGCCAAAACCAAATGCTACGCAAAACATAATAAAAAGATATAATGACCCTATTTCACATAGGTGTGTGTGATATATGCGTAATATGATATTTGGCTAAATCTGAAAAAAGTTTAATGCACGACTTTGCTTTTTAATAAGAATTGTTACATCTTTTTCAAGTTGTATCTTACCTTCCCATTTAACTAAGCATACACAACATTATCTAGTGAAAATTCATAAGGATTAGAACTTCCTCCTGTCATTACGATATCGGCACTTAAAATTCCGCTTAACGATATCTGGGTATTAAGATCTTTTATAACCGCAGAGTTCATTACTTCACCCTGTTGAATTTCTGAAGTCACCCCAATAAAGATTTTAGGCAAGAATTGAAATACAGCTTTTGAACCTGGTGCTACTACCTTTTTCTTTGCTAAAAGTGTACCACTTCTATAAATGTTTGCACTAATAGCGCCTTTATTTAAATGATTGACTACTTCAACATCTTTGGGACTTGATGTGTATTCTTTTGTTAATTTAAGAACGTCCCCAGTATCGTCTTTAATCATTTCAAATCTATTTCCAGGAAATGCTCCAAGTTTTCTAGTAAAGTTCCCATGACTATCTCCTGCAGAAACTTCCATATCGTATGAATACTCAAAAGGATGATTGTCTCCTTCTCCGCAATTTTCAATAACCTTCCATGCCACGGCCAATTGGTCATAAGATGTTGCTGCATTCTTTTGAAAAATAACAATAGACGAATTACTTCTGTCATTCGACTTGTTAATGAAATTCAATTTAATTTTGTTCATAATTTTTAAATTTTAAGGTTTATAATAAATTTTTAATACTTCAAATGTCCGGTTTATCGCAGCCAGTTTTATAGGTGGATTTACCCATATATAAAATTTGAGTAATTATACCTGACAGGTGTTTTTAGGTATATGAAGTGTGATTATTAGAAAATTCTAAAGGCTGTTTTTGCTATATAATTTCAGAAATTATAGAAGCGTATAGAGAACACGTTTTCCTACTTTTTTGTATAGAGAAAATTGATATTAAAAAAATAGTATCAAGAATTGAATTATTTGGATAACTATAAACGAAAACGTTTTTTTAAATTAGATATAATTTGTCAGTTCTCTTAATATGCGAAACAATACCGCTAGCAAACATTGTGTTTCGTACTCTCTCTCTATTATTAAGTGATTTCAAATAAAATTGCTATTCCAACAAATTGTGACGAGAAATGATTTATTCAACAGGTTTACAGTTGAAAAAATCATGTTTAATTGATAAGTGAGTAAATCGTACCTCAGATTTAATTCACAAGTCTCTTAGTGCTTACTATTTTAAACTAAACAAAAACACCCCCACGATGAAAAATTTTATTATTCATGGTATAGCTATATTGCTATGCCTTTATTCTACTACTAATTTTGCACAGAAAAATTATGGCGAAGCCTTACAGAAGTCATTGTTTTTTTATGAAGCTCAACAATCTGGGCCACTACCAGCATGGAATCGTGTAAGTTGGAGAGGAGACTCTGCGCTTACAGATGGTTCTGATGTTGGATTAGACCTTACCGGAGGTTGGTACGATGCTGGAGATCATGTTAAATTTGGTCTTCCTATGGCATTTAGTGTCACCTCATTAGCTTGGGGCGGCATTGCTTATAAAGATGCTTACATACGCTCCGGACAAATGGATATTTTAAAGCGGAACCTACGTTTTGTAACCGATTACTTTTTGAAATGCCATACAGCTCCCAACGAATTCTATGGTCAGTTAGGAAACGGCGGTATCGATCATGCCTTTTGGGGATCGCCAGAAGTCATGGTTATGAGTCGTCCTTCCCACAAAATAGACGCTGCCAATCCAGGTTCGGAGCTAGCTGCAGAAACCGCAGCTGCCCTAGCTGCTGCGAGTATGCTTTTTAAAGACTCCGATCCAACCTACAGCGCTACTTTAATAACACATGCCAAGCAACTATATAACTTTGCAGATACCCACAGAGGTGTGTATTCTGAATCTATAACCGATGCTGCCGGATTTTACAGATCGTTTAACGGATATAACGACGAACTAGTTTGGGGAGCCATTTGGTTATACCGTGCCACAAATGAAACCGCTTACCTCGATAAAGCCGAATTGGAATACGATAACCTCGGTACAGAAGGGCAAAGTAGCTTCAAGGCCTATAAGTTTACAACCTCGTGGGACGATAAAGGATATGCTTCCTATGTACTACTAGCCCAGTTAACAGGTAAACAAAAATATAAGGATGATGCAGAACGTTTTCTCGATTTTTGGACTAGCGGTTATAATGGAGAAAGAGTTAATTATAGTCCAGGAGGCCAAGCGCACCTGATACAGTGGGGTTCGCTTCGATATGCTGCCAACACCTCCTTTTTAGCCTTTATTTATAGTGATAAGGTGGCAACAACACCAGCAAACAAAACTAAATACCATGATTTTGCTGTTAACCAAGTTAACTATGCCCTTGGAGATAATCCGTTAAACAGAAGCTTTATGGTGGGCTTTGGTAATAACCCAGCTAACAATCCGCATCACCGTTCGGCTCACGGAGCCTGGGGAAATAGTCTTCAAAATAAACCGGACTTAGCCAGCCATATTCTTTATGGGGCTTTAGTTGGAGGACCAAGTCAACCAAACGATCAGTTTGTAGACGATCGCGGCGATTTTATAGCTAACGAAGTTGCCTGCGACTACAACTCATGTTTTACAGGAAATTTAGTGAGAATGTACGATGAGTTTGGAGGCACGCCTTTAACCAATTTTCCAATTGCAGAAACACCAACAAGAGCAGAGATAAGATCATTCTCTAAATTTAATAGTAACAATGCTTTTGGAAGTACCGTTAGAGTTCTAACACAAAATAGAACAGCATGGCCAGCTCGCGTAACAGATAAGCTTAGCTATAGATATTTCTTCAATATTTCTGAAGGTGTTGCACAAGGTTTCACCATTAACGATTATAATATAACTCTTAACTCGGTTCAAGGAAATAGTACAGGAGAAATTAAACTATGGGATGCCGCAAATAATATCTATTACATGGAAGTTTCTATGGTTGGAGAACAAATATCTCCTATTGGCGATCCGCAATTTAGACGGGAAACGCAAATCAATATTCGTGTTCAAAATGGTGTGCCATACGATATTACAAACGACTGGTCTGCGCAAGGCATAAACAGTAGTGCCGATACAGAAAGTACCAATATTCCAGTATATGATAATGGTGTATTGGTATTTGGTAACGAACCTGGCCAAGGTTCTAATGTAAACGGTGGGGTAATTTCTGGAGGTCCGTTTAGTTTTACCGTAGGAGATGGTACAGCAGATAACGTTTCTGGAATTACTTTATCTGGCAATGTTGGTGATAGCTCCCAGTGGGTCATTACAGATGCTTCCAATAACATATTAGAGTTACCCATAACCCCAGATAGTGTAAATTTTGATACCTCACCACCTGGTACTTGTTTTATTTGGCACCTGAGTTATAATGGAACGATAACCGGACTAGCGGTTGGAAATAATATTTCGGCAGTAACAGGAGATCATGATTTTTCAAACTCAATTACAGTAATAAAAACCCCGGTAGGTGGTGGCGATTGCGGTTTTGGAACTCCAATAGCCACATCATTACCCAGTATAAATAGTGCTTTCAATAATATACATGTTTTAGGAACCGGTGGTCCTAATCTGGGTAATGTTACCACGTTTACAATCAACTGGGATTTAAATAACAATGGCTTGTACCAATTTTCCATAAATACCAATAATGGTACACCTAACTGGTATGTCGATTTAAGAAGCAGTCTTACTTATAGTTATAATACACCACAGCCAGACGCCACATTTTCGGGTACAGGTATCCCTGGTTTAGATGGGGCCTATTGGGTAACCCTAGATTCTGGAAACTTTGTAATGGCATCAAAAGCAGGTGGATTTACATTATACTTTAGTAATTCGGCAGTACCTCCAGTATGTACAAGTTCTGCGGTTAGTGTTTCAAACAAAATGAAAAATACAGAGGTTTTAAAGCTATCCCCTAACCCTACCCCTGGTATTGTAACGCTTACAAGCAATAAAAGCTTACAGCATTCAATAATCAAGGTTACAAGTTTAACAGGAAGAGTTGTTCTTTCAGACAAGAGTAAAAACACTCTAAACAATAAAACTATTAGTCTTGAGGGCTTAAAACCGGGAATTTATATACTGGAAATGCTTAACACAAAAACCGGAACTATAACTAATAAAAAGATTGTTAAAAAGTAATTTTTATAGATCATTAATGATTTAAACATTCAGGAGCGTTTAATCTTCAATAAAACTCTCCTGTAATGTTTTCATTCATACACTTATAAAGAACATTTCCACTTGTTGAATAGTCTATCAATCAGATGTACTAATAGGCTTATTATGTCTTTGTCGAAATAAATTTCAACATGATTAGGATACGTTCTACCCTACTCTAATACTCAAATAAAAAACAATGAAAAAAAATATAAAACGAAGCAAAACAAATACGCCCTTTTGGCGAGATATTTTAACATTGATAGTGTTTGCATTATCAATGGCACCGAACACATATGCGCAAAATTGTACATTCAATACACCACTCCCTAACGCGTTACCAAATATAAACACGGCCTTTCAAAACATTTACGTTTTAGGAACCGGTGGACCAAATTTGGATAACATCACCATTTTTACCATTAATTGGGATTTGAATAACAATGGGTTGTATCAATTCTCAATCAACACAAACAATGGCACACCAAATTGGTATGTCGATTTAAGAAGTAGCTTAACACACAGTTTTAATACTGCACAACCAGATGCCACTTTTTCGGGTACTGGAATTGCTGGTTTAGATGGCGATTATTGGGTAACTATAGATGCTGGAAACTTTGTAATGGTATCTAAAACAGGTGGATTTACCTTGTACTTTAGCGCTTTACCTACAGCACCCGATTGTGGAAGCACCTCGAATGTAGATGGTGGTGTTATAACAGGTGGACCATTTAATTTTACAGTTGGCGATAATATAGACGATTTTGCAACTGGAATTGGTTTATCTGGGAATATAGGCCAAAGCTCACAATGGATAATTACAGATGGGATAAATAACATCTTAGCATTGCCAACCAGCCCAGACCTAGTAAATTTTGATACCCAATCGCCAGGTACAGCATTAATATGGCATTTAAGCTATAATGGTACCGTTGGAGGGGTTACTGTTGGTAATAACACTTCTGCTATAACGGGAGATTTCGATCTTTCAAATTCAATTTCAGTAACAAAAACAGATCCTAATGGATGTCCTAATTGTCCTCCTATAGATAACCTGTATATCGATCGCTTTATTGAAATTAGAAACGAATTTTACGATCCTGCCAATGGTTATTTTAGCGCAGACGGATCACCACACCACTCTATTGAAACCCTTATCGTAGAAGCACCAGATTACGGTCATGAATCTACCAGCGAACTTTATTCGTATTGGTTATGGTTAGAAGCTATGAATGGAAGAATTACAAAAAACTGGACACCTCTGGCCAATGTTTGGAATGCCATAGAACAATTTATTATTCCCACAAATGCAGATCAACCAACCAATTCGGCATACAATCCGGCCAATCCTGCGGCATACGCTAGTGAATTCCCTCTTCCGAATGATTATCCAGCGCCATTAGATTTTTCTGCTCCGGTAGGAGAAGATCCTGTATCAGCCGATTTAACTGCAACTTATGGTGCGGATGTTTATCAAATGCACTGGTTATTAGATAACGATAATTTTTATGGTTATGGTAACAGAGGCGATGGCATTAGTACCCCCTCTTACATCAACACATTTCAAAGAGGAGAGCAAGAATCTGTTTTCGAAACGATTCCACATCCATCCTGGGAAAATTTTAATTGGGGAGGTCCCAATGGTTTCCTGCCTTTATTTACTATAGATCAAAACTATTCACGACAATGGCGATATACCAGTGCTCCAGATGCCGATGCCAGAGCAGTTCAAGCCATGTATTGGGCCTTGCAATATGCCAAAGAGCAACAAACTCCAATTAGTGTTAACCTGCTTAATAAGGCTACTAAAATGGGAGATTATTTGAGACTGGCTATGTTCGATAAGTATTTTAAACCATTGGGTGTGCAAAGTGCGACAAGCGGTGCTGGTCAAGGCTACAACAGTGCACATTATTTAATGTCTTGGTATATTTCCTGGGGTGGCGCCGTAGATACAACTGCACCCTGGGCTTTTAGAATAAGTTCCAGTCATTGTCATTTTGGATACCAAAACCCTATGGCTGCTTATGCATTAACACAAGTAAATGAGCTGAAACCTACCTCCCAAAATGGCGTAACAGATTGGACAGAAAGTTTAAAAAGGCAAATGGAGTTTTATACCTGGTTACAGTCTAAAGAAGGAGCCATAGCTGGCGGAGCTACCAATAGTTGGAATGGTAATTATAGCACATACCCAGCTGGAAAATCAACGTTTTACAATATGGCTTATGATGATAACCCTGTATACCATGACCCCGGAAGTGGCACCTGGTTTGGTTGGCAAGCTTGGTCTATGGAGCGCGTAGCAGAATACTATTATATTACAAATGATGCTATGGCTAAAGCCCTTATGGACAAATGGGCAACCTGGGTTAAAAGTGTTGTTCAATTAGTAGGAACCGACGACTTCTTGATACCTGCTACTTTGGCATGGACAGGAGAACCAGACACTTGGGATCCTGTTAATCCAGGAGCCAATAATAATCTTAGCGTAACCGTAACAGATTACGGAAAAGATTTAGGTGTTGCGGCGTCTATGGCCAAGGCATTGATTTACTATGCGGCTGCTACCGAAAAACATGCCACTATAGATGCAGCATCAAGAGATCTGGCTAAGGAGATACTCGACAGAATGTGGGCAAAATACCGGGATACCAAAGGGTTGTCAAGTCCAGAAACAAGAAGTGATTTTACGAGAATTTTTGATCAAACTGTTTATGTACCGAATGGATTTACTGGTACCATGGCCAACGGCGATCAAATAGCACCTGGTGTTTCGTTTTTAGATATTCGTTCTAAATACCAAAACGATCCAGAGTATAATAATTTGTTAGCAGCTTATAATTCTGGTCAAGGTTATACCCAGAATTACCACAGAAGTTGGGCTCAAATAGAGATTGCTTTAGCTAATGCCGAGTATGGTTTCTTTTTTGGAGGTACGACTCCTCCCAGTACCGCAAAAGTGCATGAAAAGCATCAACAGGAAAAACAGTTAGCTCAAGAAAATGTTATAAAGCTTTCCCCTAACCCAACTAATGATATCATAACGTTATCTGGCAGTATTGATCTCCAAAACTCAAGAGTGAAAATAATAAATCTTAGCGGTAGGGTAATTAAATCCTTTACTATTGAAAACGCTCAAAAAGAGAAGGCAATTAGCCTTAAAGGGCTTCAGTCTGGAGTTTACATTTTAAATGTTCGTAATACCAAAACCGGAGCTGTACTAAACAAAAAGATTGTTAAAAACAATTTCTAATATAATTAATGAGGATGCCATTCTAAGTAAAAGCTTAGTTCTTTTTAAGTGTAATATTTAGTTGTAACTAGTATTTAAAATGCTAGTTTATTGAGCTTTTCGGCATCCTCAACTTTATCATATAATAATATTTATAAAACTAAAAACATGAAAAAATATATACTTGTATTATTAAGCATCATATGGTTTAACAACCTTATAATTAATGCGCAACAGCAAAACTTTTTATCTGCTTCAGGAAACAAACTTTTTGACGCTACAGGTAAAGAAGTACGCCTTACCGGCGTGAATTGGTTCGGATTCGAAACATCGCTATATAGTCCACATGGTATTTGGAACAGGGATACAAAAAGTGTTTTGCAACAGATTAAAGACTTGGGATTTAATACGATTAGAGTTCCTTGGTGTAACGAGATGCTAAACCCGGGAGCTACACTAAACATAAATCCATATGGTTCCGATCCGTACACTGGTGTCTCCCCTATGAATGAAGTCGAGGGTACTTTAACCAAGCCTATCGAATTGTTGGATGTTGTGGTGAATTGGTGTCAGGAAAACAATATGAAAATAGTTTTGGACAATCATTCAAGAGCCGCAGATGGCTATTTAATTGAGGCATTGTGGTACACGAATGGGGTTTCCGAACAACAATGGATAGACGACTGGGTTTTTATGGCAAACCGTTATAAAAACTTCTCGGCTGTGGTTGGTATGGATTTAAACAACGAACCACATGGGGCAACCTGGGGCAACAGTAACCCGGCAACAGACTGGAACAAAGCCGCAGAACGGTGTGGTAATGCTATTTTAGCAGTACATCCCGATGTTTTAATTATTGTAGAAGGTGTTGGTCAATTTGAAGGAGATTCTTATTGGTGGGGAGGACAACTTAAAGGAGCTGGTCCCTATCCAGTGCAATTATCCAATCCGAGTAAGTTATTTTATTCAGCTCATGAATACGGTCCAGAAGTGGCTCCACAAGATTGGTTTGAAGCACCAAGCTTTCCAAACAATATGCCAGCGATTTGGCAGGAAAATTTTCATTTTTTATATGAAAATAATACGTCTCCGTTATTTATAGGTGAATTCGGAATTAAAGACCAAAATAATACTATCGCCTATACATGGTTTACCGAATGGATGAACTTTATGGGAAGTATTTATTCCTGGACTTTTTGGACGATAAACCCCAACTCTGGAGATACAGGTGGTATTTTAAAAGATGATTGGGTTAGTGTTAACCAATGGAAAATGGATGTTTTAAGTCCTCATTTCGCACCATTAATACCTAATGTAGTTGGTGGCAGTACAAACTCACCTCCTATTGCTAGCATAACCGCATCTGTTACTTCTGGAAATGTTCCTTTAACGGTGCAGTTTGATGCTTCCGGATCATCGGATATTGATGGCGATGTATTAACGTATAATTGGAATTTTGGAAATGGTCAAACATCAACAGGAATTAGTCCAATAATCACTTATACTACAGCAGGCTCTTATACGGTAACCCTTGTTGTTAATGATGGTAAGGTAGATTCCGTACCTGCAACCCAAACCATAAATGTAGAGGTAACTGGTGGTAATAATTGTGCTTTTAGTACACCATCGTCTAATGTTCTACCTAGTTTAAATACATCGTATCAAAATATTTATGTTTTGGGTAATGGTGGCCCGAATTTAGATAACCTAACAGGTTTTACTATTAATTGGGATTTGGCAAATAATGGTTTGTATCAATTTTCAATTAATACTAACAACGGTACTCCAGGCTGGTACGTAGATTTAAAGAGCAGCTTAACCGCTAGTTTTAATACCGCCCAACCAGAAGCTACTTTAGTGGGTAGTGGAATTTCTGGATTAGATGGCGCATACTGGGTTACAGTAGATTCTGGAAATTTCGTAATGGTTTCAAAAACTGGTGGATTTACATTGTATTTCAGTACAACAGCAAGTCCTCCTACTTGTAGCAGTGCAATAGCTAAAACTTCGGAAAAAATAGTCTCTGGAGTTTCAGAAAAAATGGAGCAAATTAATAATCCATCGCAAATAATGTTACAAGTAGCACCTAACCCAACACATCATACGATTAAAGTATTTAGTAATGCTAGTTTACAACATGCTACAATAAGAATACTAAGTCTTACTGGTAGAGCTGTTATATATGAGAGTATAACCGATAATCAAAAAGAAAAAGCTATAAATGTTAAAGGGCTTCCGTCTGGTATTTATTTCTTAGAAGTTTTAAATGCTAAAACGGGTAGTATAACAAACAAAAAGTTTATAAAAAAGTAATTTTAAGACCTAAAGTAAAACAAAAGGAGAGCTAACTTAAAATGCTCTCCTTTTGATATTTACAACATGTAATATACTTAAAACTTATAAGTAACATTCAATAAAAACCTCAAGTTATCTGCTGCTTCATAGTTTGTAACAACACCATAGGCATCGTAACCCGAAATTTCTTCTGGAGTCTGCCCGTCAGGATTTTCTTTGTTATAGTTTACTAGTGAATATTCAATTTCGGTTCCGATAATGGTTTTCCCTGAAATAAACACGAGCCTTGGTGAACATCGCATCATATTTTTCACATTGCCCCATCTTCCCGTGTAGGTACTAACATCAACCTTTTTAGAAGCGCCAAGGTTTTCAGAATAGCCAGCAAAGACGCCTGCCTTAAATTTCTTTCCATTAGTATGAACATCTAGCCAAGATGTTATGTCGTTGTAAGGAATGTATTCCACTATACCTTTATCTATCTGATCTTGAGTGTAATCTTTATCAATAGTAGCATAGCCTCCCATCATAATCAGATTGTCGTTATTTTGCCCATAAATCGCATAAGCTTTAATGGTGAAATCTGTTAAAGTCATTTTTGCATATCCAAAAACAGTATTACTATGTACTTTTTCCTTTGTAATGTAATTATTGGCGGTTGCAATTTCGGGTCTTAGTATTTGATGACCAACACCTACACCTCCTAAAAATCTGTCACTTTTATATTGTGCCTGAAGGTGAAACTCTGGAATTAACGAGTTGGATTGCGAATCTGCAGCCCCTTTATTTGCAAAGTGACCATTTGTTAATTGTGTTAAGCTTACCGTTGTTTTTCCAAACTTATAAGAAAACTTAAATTGAGGGTTTCTCGCCAGTGGATTAAACGGTGATCCGGCGCTAAAAGAAACGGTACCGGGATAGCAATCTACAATAAACGTAGGATGCCAATACTGTCCCACTAATAGTTGGGATTTCTCCCAATCTAATTTTACAAAAGCATGACGTAACCTAAAGTTAAATCTCGATCCTGTATTTATTCCTAAAAAGTCGCCTTCTACCAATCCAGAAGTTTTTGCTCCAAAAGCATCAGGGCCTGTAATCTTTGCTCTGATTCTTGAATTAATCCCTATAAAATTAAAGGATGCGGTCTTGTTGATATCATTGCCATCATTATCTAATAAAACAGGTTTCGGAGCCAATACAAATAAACCCTCGTCCCTTGCAGATATGGTTTGTCGTGTGTTTAAACTGGCATCGTTACTAATATACCCACTAAATTTTATAAAAGAACTTAAACCCTTTTTCTGTGCTGTCATCAAAAAAGATGTTGATAACATTAATGCTATAATAACTATTTTTTTCATCACATATAGATATTATATATTCTTAAAATATACCGGGAATACCAGGTAACTGTCCCACTAATGCGAGCGACACAATACAAACTATAAACATAGCTCCGGGAATAATTAATCGTTCTTTCAAGGTTAGCTTCTTAGCTCTCTCCCTATCTCCAATTAAGCCAAGATTATCGAGCAACATGGTTAAAGCCCAACCAAATACTGGATTTACAAAGGCACAAGCAAAAATACATGTACCCGCACTTAAAGAATCGTTGTGTTCCTTAACCATTTGCATCCCTGCTTCAAGTAATGGTAAAAACACACCAACAATTAAGGCAACTCTTAGCACAGGCTCCCACATGGCTAAATCCATTGGATACCCAAAAACCGAAGCTAAAATGCACAGTATTGCCGTAAGGAGTGCGCCTCCTGGAATAGGTCGTTTTGCTATGGCAGCAGGAATCATATAAGTACCCCAAGACGATGCGATATTACCACCTCCTAAAAAGGCTCCAACTATCTGACGAATAGAAGCTACCGTCATAGTATCATCAACATCCATTAAAACATCTTTTGCTTTTTTAGGATAATTAAGTTCTTGAAAAACACGATGTCCTAAATAATCGGGAGACCACATGGCAACAGCTAAAATTGCAAAAGGAATTACTGCAATATAATGTCCGAAATCAGGCCACCCTAATTGCCAACCCGTGTTTTCTCCCCACCACCAAAGTGGACTCATGTGTGGTAGTCCCGGCTCTGTGGTAAATTCAAAATTAACCCCCATGGCATAGGCAATTACACCTGCAATTGCCGAACATAATGGAATGGCTAACCACCTTTTTTTAATTCGGGCTAAATAGGCATAAATAAGGATAGTAATTCCAATAACTATAAATGAAACTGTACTGGCATTAGCATTGGAAGCCCAGGCTTCCAGCTTTGTAATTTGCCCTATAAGTCCAACGGCTCCTAGATAGATTAGTAAGCCACCACGTACCCCCACTCCGGTTAAGGACATGAGTTTAGAGCCTCCTTTGGTAATACTTAAAAGAAGTCCGAAAACACCAATTAAAATGCCCAATGCCAGCGGATGCCCCCCAGCTGCCGCAATGATTGGAATTAATGGTATCATCGGACCGTGTGTACCAGCTAAATTAGCACGTGGATTTAAAATTGCAGAAAATAGGATTACAAAAATCCCGCCCGCTATAAGTAATTCGTATCTAACATTCTCTGCTATAAATTCTGCCGAAAGCCCAAACTGTGAAGCAAATGCTGCTACCATAGCCGTTACCATAACCACTTTTCCTATTGTTGCAGCCAAGGCTGGTACCAAATCTTCAAATTCTACATGGAAATCCCTAAAAGGTAAATGGACGCGCCAACGGCGGAATTTCATGATTGATAATTCGTGCTTTAAGTAATCTTCTCTCTTTTCGAATTCGCTAGACTTTTTTCGTTGTTTTTTGTAGGAATTTTGATTGCTATTATTCATATTGTATTTCTAGATCAATGCTTTATAACTTATATGTTATTTTGAATGGATAAAAATACTTGCATAAATAACAATCAAACATGAGAATTATCAGCTTTAGATTATTATTTTGTTTTTATTAAGAAAAGAGTAATTGGAGTGAAATATTTATCGCTTTTTTATAAAATAAGCAATCAAAAAAGAGAGATAGTATAATTGAAAAACGGATGTTTTAAAGCTTGCCAAACGGGCATTCAACAGGAGATTGAACTAGCTTTTTTTAACATCCGCTTTTATTATTTAAGCCTCAAGGACTTTTATGTGATGAACATGTTGTTATTATCGTTTTATGATTTTTACAAATTTGGTTTTTCCTTCAGTGTTAACCTGTAAAATATAGATTCCTGTTTCAAATTGAGACATGTTTATTTGAGATTTTCCTTTTGCGTTTATTAATAATTGCCCAGAAATATTCATTAATCTCAAATTGCTATTTTCTGGCAAGTTTTTAACATTTAGCATATGACTTACCGGAATTGGGAATATCTTAATATCTTCTAAAACAGGCTCAGATACATCATTATTTGTATCGATAAGAGTATTTCCATTGGTAGCAGCAATAATGGAGGAAACACCATTTGAACAGCCTTCAATTACGACATCATCTAAATAAGATCTATCGTTATTTACAGAGGCATTATGCTGAAATTTTAATTGGGTTGTTGTTGTGAATGGCCCCGAAATAGTTACTGTTCCAGTTTGCCTTACGTTATTTGATGGAAACTCACTTCCGCGAGCCCAAGACGCTTCTGTATTAAATGAAGCTCCACCATTTGTTGACATTTGTAATGAAAAGCCTTCCCCTATTTCCAAACCGGCAGTAATATAGCTGAACGTAACCGTAATTTCCTCAAACAGGGATAAGTCAAGGTTGTCTGTGGTAATATTGGCACTGGCTTGATCGTCTCTAAGTCTAACACATCTAACACCTGAATTGGCATAGAATTGATCGCTAGTACTTATTCTTGCATCAGATCCTCCGTCATTCCATATACTGGAAGAGAACCCGCCTTCAAAATCGTCTGAGTTGTATGTTGTATCAGTACAACCTCCTCCGCTACCTTCTAATGTAGTAACATCTAAAGCACTACTAGAAGCAGACTGGTTGCCTGCTGCGTCTTTCGCAATTACTGTTACTGCATATGTGGTATTGGCACTTAGCCCGGAAGCACTATAAGATGTAGAGGCTGTTAATCCATTACTAGAACCATCAATAAACACTTCATACTCTGTTACACCTACATTATCTGTAGAGGCTGTCCATGATACATCAAAACCAGACGCGGTAATATTAGAAGAAGCGAGCCCTGTTGGTACGGTTGGAGTTTCGGTATCTCCGCCTCCTCCAGAATAAGCAGCACCGACACCTACAGCGTACCAGGCATTGGTTACAGAGATTTCTTCTGGAGATCCAATACCATATAAATCTTGGGCTGCCTGAATTGTTACGACTCTAAAATCTGCGTATTGCGATGTGGGAGTTAAATCTGCAAGCGCAGCATAAACAATATCGCCTCCTTTATCTACACCAATAGCTGTTACAGCGTAGTTATCTCCATTATCGTTTGTGCCAGAGCCACCCAAGGTAAGTGTGTAGAACCAAAAATTACCAACACCACTATTAGTATGTACTCCGCAATAGTCGTTACCTCCTGCGCCTCCTTGAGGTGTAATACAGCCTTCTGATACCGATGCAGGTACCCAGTTTGTTCCTTGGTATGTGTCTGGTTGACCATATAGATTTGGATTTGCCATCGATCTTATTGTATATCCAAAATCATTTCCTAATAAATCAAGATCTTTATTAAGTCCATAATTTACATTGGCATAATGCTCTACACTCATGGCCCAAATGTCGCTTAAAGATTCATTTATAGCGCCTTGCTCTCTTTGATACTGTAAATTAGCGGTGTATTTGGTAACTCCATGCCCTATCTCGTGAGCACCAACATCCAGAGATGTTAATGGATCTGATCCAAAAATACCATCGCCATAAAGCATATAATCTCCATTAGCCCAACCTGCATTACCATAATTAAGGATGTTAACAAAATTGATTAATTCAGAACCAAGCCCGTCGTAGCTATTTCTACCGTGTTCATTTATAAAATAATCATAAGTAACCTGTGAAGCAAAGTGTGCATCTAAGGCAGCATTGTCCTTAGTGCTATTGTCATGTTCTGCAAGAGTCCAATTGTTATCGTTATCTGTATAATCATCATATACAAGTACTTGGCCAGATGATGAATTATTATAGTTAATAATTCCATTCCCTCTGGAGTAATCACGTAATCGGTACTCACTTCCGGAACTATCTGTTGTTAAACTAAGTGTACCGCTATACCTTGTAGCCAAAGTTCCTGTTGCCGGAGCTAAAGGGCCTATTGCTTCTTGCATCAACAGACTAACAAAGCTTTTTTGTTCCAGTGTCGTGTTTGCTCCTAATTTTTTCAAGCGACTCGCATGGCTGTGTTTGCCTGAATGCTTTATGCCTTCCATTATTCTAATAACATCACCAGTTTTTGCATCAACATAAGTATTAACCTCTTCATAGAAGTTTGCGCCTTTAATATGTAAATTATAGGCTAATTTCCATACATTTTGATCTGGGTCGATCGATAAAATGATTAACTCGCTCGAAACTAGGTCTATGGTCTTAAAGTTAAGTTTCTGTTTTGCAGATTGCAAAGCACCGTTAGTAGTAATAGAAGCTTTAACATCCATTTCTGGTAATACCATTTGATTGGTCGAAATCTTGGAGGCTTTTCCATTCTTGCTATGAATGGTAGCAATCATACCATCTACTTTAACACCTTTATAGTAGCATTGGTATTTTTCATGCTTTCCGTAGTTATCAACTACAGATGTTATAGGTACTAATTTGTCATTATTTTCAAGCTTTAGCATACTTCGTAATAATGCTTTGTTTGCTACGGGCGCATCATCAATTTTATCGTTTGGTGATGTTGCTTGCGTTTGCTCTTTTGAAATTTTAATGATTCTTTCTTGGGATACCCCATGCATTGTAGTACCCAATAGCACCAAAATAATGGCAAAGTTTCTTGTAGTAAGTTTAAAATTGTGTAAAGTTTTTCTCATGGTCTTTGGTTTTAAATTAATATTTATGAGTTATTGCTTCTTTTAAAGTTATGAAGGATTTTTCATATTATTTTGTGGTTAAACCACAAAATAATCATCCTGAATATGAGACCTATACAAGTTATTCTTAACTTAATTTTCTTTCAAAACCCACCTTAAATCAATTCTTTATTTCGTTACAGTTTAGTGTGAATAATTTAACATTAGTTTTGAAGGAATTTACGCTCTTAATATTTATAATTGATTATATTGTGCTTCAAATCAATATTTTATAGAATGACAGGTTTTTCAAAAACAGGATTGAATTATTTTACGAATAGTAAAATATCTAAATACCATTTTCGATTTTTATTGGGGTTAGTTCTTATAATGGTAATTATTGGAAGTTTATGTGTTATACCAGGTATGATTGATTCTCCACAATTCACCACTAACTTATCCCCTAGTCAAGTTGAGGAGTTATTAATAGACAACCAATCCCTTTATGCGTACTATGCTTATTTTATACTAGATTTTATTTTTGCTTTTTTATTGGTGTGGATCGTTTGGAAATTGGTATATAAATTTTACCAAAAATCGAAATTTACAAGGTTTGGAGAGCTCTGCTTTCATGTTTTTACAGGGGTAGCTATCTTGGCGTGGGTTTTCGATACTATTGAAAATGGCTACTATTTGTGTTTTGAATACAACGAAACCATAGTCGCTATTAAAACAGGATTGTATGCTTTAATCTTTCTCTCTACTTTAATTGTTATTGCTTATCAATACTTCCAAAGTTTTTTTCCCACTTTTATTGGGTTTTTAAAATCTTCTATATATAGCCTCCTTATTTTAGCGGTAATTGGTGTTTTTCTGCCTAGGGCTCCACAGGTAAACTCTATTGTTGTTAATCTTTATGAGAAACCGCTAAACCTTGTATTTTTACTTTTAATGGCACCTATATATGCTGTGGTTTTAGCACATTACCCCAGTTATTTCAATATTGATGGAAAACTACGAGACTGGTACAAAGCTAAGATCAGACTTGGTTTGTTTAGTACTATTATGTACAAAAGCAAGGCAAAACCTCCAAATAGTGTTGAGCTTGCTAAAGAACAAGAAAAAAAAGAGAAGCCGGTCGTTGTTGGGTATTTAAACTTTTTCTTTAGGCTGCTTGGCATCTTATTCTATTGTGCTTTATTTTATTTTGTGGGGTATACTTCTGAAATAAATTTTGATTGGAAAGTTTCTATTTCAAGCATTTGTATGGCTCTTTTTGGGGTTGGTACTTTATTACTTTACTATTTTAGAAAAGAAAAAAACAAATGGTTAGATGCTAATTATCACTATTTGTACGAAAGCTTACCGGATTTCTATGATGGAGATTATACGAGAAAGCAAGAGCAAATTATTCAGGACAACGGAAATGAAGTTCAAGATAAGACTTTAGAAAGTGAAAGTGACGAGAATACGCCTGACGCTGATGATAAACTTATGGCCATAAATAAATGGATAAACCAGTACTTAGTTGTTTTATTAATTACTTTTTTAGCTCATATTAGCCTGTTCGTTTTATTCTATACCTCTACCCCTAATTATTCCTGCACAATTGCAGTTGGCAGTCTTATTTGTATTGGAATGCAAATGATTACTTATGTTTATTATAGAACCTTCCGCTCGGTTTTTAGGTTTACTTTCTTTGACGAGAAGAATTCTGTTGTTCTAAACGCTTTTTATATTTTAAGGGTTATTGATGTTAAAACACATGTAGGCGAGAAAAAAGTAACCCAAGAACAAATAACAACGTATAAAAACAAAATTACAGACTTTTTTGATAAACATGATTTCGTTAAAAACAATATATTGTTTAAGTTTTTTAGAGCGCTTTCCTTTGGTGCTTTAAGCAATAACATTGTGTACCTTCAAGTAACTGTTTTTATTGGTTTTCTTAATGCCATATTCATTCTTGTTATAAATATTAATGATTCGGCAGCGCTTATTTTCAATCCCATACTTATCATTCTGTCATATCTTTTCTTATTCTATGGTATCTTAGTTGGAATCACCAAAAACTTTATTTACTATAACTTCTCCCGCGAAAAGTTTGCGATTAGAAATAAATCGCGGTTTAATTTTTTACTCTTCATATCCTTTTTTGTGTTATTTGGTGCCAATAGATTAGGAAGAGCTTATAGTAATGAACTTTTTACTTTAAATCTCATTGAAAATAGTAGTCTTGATGAACATGTTAGTTTAATGCAATATGTGGATAATCTTCCTAATGATGATTCTACCAGGTATTATATTGGAGCTTATGGCGGCGGCATGAAAGCCAATGCTTGGACTTTAACTGTATTAAATGAGCTTTACGAAAAGGAAAATACATTTTTTGATAAAACTATAGGGATTTCTGGGGCTTCAGGAGGTACGATTGGCTTTATTAATATGGCTGCCATTATAAATGGCGTAAAAGATCAGCATAAATGGACAAATAGCATTGACAGTATATCTACATCAGACATTTTATCATTAGATATTACTCATATTTTAGGAAGAGATTCTTTTAATCATTTGTTCGTGCCTTATTTTGATTTAAGGGGGTATGATCGTTCAACCAAGGCAATGAATGTTTATGCTGAGCTTTCGGGAAATTGTGACCAAATTTGTAAACCGACCTCTTATAGGGAGTTTTGGAAAACTCTTTACGAGAAACAAGGTAAGCGTTTCCCCGTTTTAATAGCTAATTCAACAAATGTTTTGGGTAATCAAGGCATGGCAGTAAGTGTGAAAGTAGACGACTCTAACTTGGAATCGTTGCTTTATCACGGTGCCAACAATGTTTTAGACATTAAGAAAGATGGCGCTTATAAAACATTAAGTTATTATGATGCTGCATCGACATCTAATAGGTTTCCCGGAATAAGCCCAGCGGCTAAAATTGAAACAATCGGGCATTTTAACGATGGTGGCATCTATGAAAACTCCGGATTGCTTTCAGCTTATAAATTGTTTAAGGCCATTAATTGCTATGAAGATGTAAAAGATTATAAGGATTTAAATCAGAAAAATGTTTTTATAAATATAGTGAATGATAAAACCCAATATATAAAGTATACTGTAGAGAAGTATGTGAAAGAAGATCCGGAATTAAAGGGTATTGCCGTTAATGAAACAAATGATAATACCGAAATTAATGCTATTTTAAACTCTGTAGCGTCTACAGAAATGATGCCTCTTTATATTAAGAATGAATTGCAACGTATTGCTGAGAAAGATTCTCTTATTAGTTTTGAAACAATTTATTTACCTCACAGATTTACGGTAGAAGACATAAAATCAATTTACGGAAAATCGCTTGATTTTGGAAAAGGGGTTGATTCGACTAATATTACGATGCATAAATATGTCATTAGAAATGATGACACAATTAGAACTTATATTGGAAAAAACACACCAATAATTGAGCCTCCAATGAGTAGAATGATTACTAAGAAAGCTCATGATTTTATGAAGAAAATGCTCAAGCATCCAACAACCAGTAAGGCTATAAATAAAATATTAGGCAAAAGTGATTAATTATTCAACCTCCTCTTCTTGAGGAATTGGCTCCAAACTTCCGGAGTAACTAATTGAAAATCGAGAGTTTCCATTTAAAGTCATATGTGTTTTTAAACTAGGAAATAGTTTAATGTACACTTGAAAACTTTCCGAGTTACTTCTAGCCTGAAACGTAATAGCGTAACTGTTGTCCTTATTTTGAACTGCTTCATAGTTTTCTACAATACCTTTAAACTGTATGGCGCTATCGCCACCATTATAAGCTATTTGCATCTGTCTTTCTCCAAAATATGGCAAAAAGGATGAGATGCTATCACCATTTATGGTCAAAAAATTATCGTTTCCAATTAAAGAAATTGCATTCGCCGTACTGCCCGGTTGCAACAACCCGGAATTAAGAACTTGCTGCATCGCATTTGTTACTTGTGGGTAAGCCCAAATAGACTCGATATTAAACTTTTTGTTTTTTACAGTAGTACTTAAAAAATCAATTTCTGCCTGGGTCGCTACAGTTTTAGATGACTTACAAGAGTAAGTCATGATAATAATGCCGATAAAAAAATAAACAAATCTCATTTTTATTAGAAATTAAACTGTCTCTAAGTTACAAAATATTTACAGGAAAAAATATTTTATTCAATATCAGGATTGTTAAATGTCTGTTTTACACCCTTTTTTCTATAGGCTGAAGGCGTGGTGTCTTCAAACTTCTTAAAGGCACCATTAAAGGAAGACAGGCTGCTAAAACCTATATCGAAAGCAATTGAAGCTATGGTGTAGTTTTGATGGTTTACATCTAAGAGCATTTTTTTTGCATCTTGAATACGGTAATAATTTATAAAGTCATTAAAATTTTGTTTAGCGTATTGGTTTATAACTTCGGAAGCTTTTTGTGTACTAACCCCTAGCCTTTTACTCAAACTTGAAAGCGATAAATCCGATTCAAGATATAATTGCTTTTCTACAATTAGTTTAGATATTCTGCCAAACAACGATTCATTATCGTTCTTTTTAAATACATCACCATCAATGTCGGTTATTTTTAATTGAAAGGCTTTATAACTCAGAAAGTAAACTGCAATGGAGTAAACAATAGGCCCTGTAATATAGGGGATTGTATTTTCTATAATATTTAAAAAATACGAAACCCAAATAACAATAAAACCTATAATTAGCACATGCAACCATTCAAATATGGCTTTTTGGGATTTTGTTAGTACTACTGCTTTGTACCTCTTCTTAATTTTATACAATAACCTACCGGATATAAATATATAGAAAGCAAAGTGCAGGTAAATAAATATAAGCACACTACCAAACACAATGATGGCCTGTTTGTTGTTTTCATCAAACCAGTTTTCCTTAATAAAAAAGCTCATTATAAATACCAAAGCAAAGGGTAACACTTCTAGTAAATAGCGGTTCGAAAATTTAAAACTAAAATGGGTCATTCCTAAAACATACCATCTTAATAAGGGGCCAATGAGCAATAAAAAAGCTAGTCCTGCGAAAATAAATAGAGGCTCTAAATCGTTGCCAAAATTAAGCATCACCGATTTACCAATTCTAAAAGCCATAAAAATGAGAATTAGCCCCAGCAGAAGGTTTGGTAATGTTCTTTTCTTTTTAATAAAACATAAATAAACGGCAAATAGCACCCCATGCAAAAGTCCTGCACTGCTTATAATAATAAGAAGTATTTCCGAAAACCCCAATTAGCTTATTTTTATCAAATTTAATTATATTTTTCTTATACGGAACTATGCTTTTTTGCGTAAGATGTTAAACCAATCATATCGAAAAAACGTCCGATATCTCCTTTCATAGCTGCAATTATACTATGTGATGCTATTAGTACCCTTTTTATCTGTTTCTTTTCTTTTACAGACATGGTTTTTATCATGTCTTTAGCTTTATCTGTCCCTTCTGTTTCATAAACATGCAGAACTTTTACCGCATTTTCTTCGGCAGTAATTTCCCGGTGTTTTGGTGTATAGCCTAATTGTTTAATCATAGTTTCTGCTAAACTCCAAGTAGACCAAGGGTTTTGACCTGTGATAAGGTTTTTATGATGACTGATTTTTTCCAAATACATCGGGCCTTCATTAAAACGAGCCCCTTGAGAAACGAGTTTATCTTGCAAAAGAAAAGGAAATAACGATTTTGCATCTGGTATGAGTAATAGTTCTTCATCGTTTGTAAAACTGCTTACCATTTTATTTTCTAATAACGGGGTACCATCATCTAAAGTCACATTAACCAATGCGGCTGGACCATGACAAACAGCTCCGACAACTTTATTGGATTGATAATAGTTGCGAACTATAGATTGGATGGCTTTGTTCTCTGGAAAATCGAACATAGCTCCCTTTCCACCTACGAAATAAACAGCTTCATAGTCTTCTGCTATCACATCTTTTGTTGGTATGGTGTTGCTTGTTTTAAATTGTGCAATCGAATCGTTTAAAAAGGCATAATCGAAAACTCCCATATCGTCGTCATCTATAATAACACGTGGTTTACCTCCTAACGGACTGGCTACATCTACTTCGAAACCATTGGCTTGAAACACATAATAGGCACGTGATAGCTCTGTTAATTCGTAGCCTGTTTTCTTTCCTTCTGCCCCCATAGTATTTACACTGGTAACCACGGCTAAAATTTTACCTCGTTCGGGTTGAATGTTTTCAGAGAGGTATGGTAAATTTTTTGCTAAAGTAGTTTCTACATTAATCTCTTTTGAAGGTATTAAACTCATAAACCATACTCCAAAAGAAACAACTATAAGGATTAAACAGGTTATAGAAATGAGGATCCATTTAAGAATGCGGTATTTTTTAAACATAACAGTTATTTTATAATTATTGGGCTAAATAAGGCAAAGTACCCCGTAAACACTGTCGGAATGATAATTCCGTCAGAGTAAAATATGATTTTAAAGGTTTATTAAATCTTATGAAGCGTATGTGTATTTAAAGATTTAACATAGATCAAACTAGCAGGCATAATGGGAAAAAAGAATTTGCTGTTAAGTAATTTCAAGGGAATTACTACCCCATAAATAACGCAAATTGATGGTGGGGTTAATATAGAATTTGAAGAAGGTCAAACTATAGATTTTTAGTATACGATCTATAATGAACTATTTAAAATCTGGCAGGAAACGTATGTATAGTCCATCCTTCACCAGATTCTTTCATTGTTGCACACATAATGGTTTCTCCATCAGTTCTTACATTTACCAAACCATAATGGTTTTTGGTTAAAATACGGGTCTTTTTAACTGGTTTAGTGCCATATTTAATGGAAAACAGTTTATGCACACTTTTATAATGGTATTGTGCATTGGTGTTAAATACTTGATGTGCCGTTTCTGTAGATAATAACAGTGCTTTTTCGCGATCTAAAATGTCTTTTTTAAATGCCTTTTTTTCATTTTTATCCATAATATCATCTAACGTATCACGTTCATCTTCAGAAAGTAGTGCGCTGTTGGTAATGTTTCTCTTTTTTAAAGCTAATATGGCTTTGTCGGTAACCGAACCATCATTATTTGGGTGGTTCTGTATTTTTATATGACTAACCTTTCCTAGAGAAACCGAACGCTCAATTTCGGTCATATAGATTAATGGCGTTCTTAATCTATCGTTTTCCAAATCGACATCCATATGCCCCGTTACTGCACTAGCAGCAACTATTTCTGGTCTGGGGTGTGAATAACCCTCAGCATCACCCGAAGAAATTATGGTAGCTCCAGCGTTGATGTGCTTTAAAAACTTATAAGATATATCATGACTGCCGTGATGACAAGCTTTGGCTACATCGCAATTAAAATTATCTATTCTGTCTCCATAAGCTTCAGAAAGCCAATTCATACTCGCTGTGTTTAAATCGCCTGTTAATAAAATACGTGCATTTCCGTAATCGAGACGCAAACATATACTATGTCCATTTTTATTCTTACCAGTATCACCAAGATCTTTTAAGGCTATTTTTCCATTTTTATTCTGGGTTACAGGTCCTAAAACTTTAATGTTGCATGATACATCGTCTTTCCATATTTCTGGTAATTCCTTATTATCTGCAAGATCTTCAGCCTTTACTCCTACTCTAAAAAATGGTGTTTGCTCTTCTAAGGCTAGAATTTTTTTTATAAAACTCTTCCAATCACCATTTAAAGTATCTTCATTGGTTTTATTCATACAACGTTCGGCATCTTCCCTATCCTCTAAAAGTCTCACAAACCAACCGTCGTCGGTAGGTCCTAGTTTGTCCTTATGAGTATTGTCTTTTTTTACCCATGTAGACAATCCAGCATGATAAAACGCTTTGGCTTCAAAATCAATACAATCAATTTCCTCGTCAACTTCTGGATCCCGTTTAATCATATCCCAAAGCCCTCCATAATGGTCGGCGTCGCAATGAGAAGCCATCATAGCATCCAACCGAATACAATAATCGCCGTAATCGAAAAAGAACTTCCAATCAACAAAATCTGCAGCATTTTTACCTGTCATTTGGTTGACACGTTCCAGACCACCATCAATTAGCATATGTTTCCCTTCGGGAAATCTTACCAGAAGACCATCGCCTTGTCCAACATCAATAAAACTAACATCTAGAATCCCATTTTCTTGTATAAGGTATGGAGCTAATTTACCATACCAGCCTCTAGCTCTAACGTGACATACATCGGCTTCTCGCTTTGTAATTTGAATTAAATCACCCCAAAGTAATTCCTTTTTATATTCTGTGTTTTTTAATTTTAATCTTGTTGTATATGGCGATTTATTATCGGAAGGATCTTTTGCCAAAAACCCAATTTCTACAAGGTGCCAGCGCCTAACGAATCCTTCCTGTCCATTATAAATTGTTTTTGTCCAAGAATCTGAACCAATGCCGTCTGGAAGTATAACTTCATCACCCCATTTTAAAGTTTTAAGAACTAAGGAATGCTCATCGGCTTGTTCGTATAGCACCGTGGTAAATGCTTTCCTGAAGATTGAACGGTCTTTTCGTTCGTGTTTTTTATTTTTAAAGAAACCATATTCATCACTATAAGCTCTTATCCATCCTTTTGCCATAACTTTTAATTTTTTAATAATTATTACACATTAGTTAGCAACTAATAATTATTTCTAAAAAAATATAGCTTTAAAGATAGTGATGATAAAAACGTCCTATGAAAGGGAATCATCAATATATGGTTATATTTTTTACAGGGAGACAGTAATCATTGTAATAAATAAACTACAAAATCAAATATACGAAAAATATATAAGCCTTATGTTTTCAATGAATTACCCTGTAATACACATATTAACATACATAATGCCTCTGATACTATTTCGTTAAAATCGTTTAAAGTAAAACGGATAGTTAACTTTAATGAGAAGTATATTAAGTATTAAGTATTATTTAAAATGCAAATGCCAGAGTAAATTTTACTCTGGCATTATTAAAAACTAAATAAGTTTTTGATGCAATAAAGGCACTAATTAGTTATTAAGTGCAAATACGCTAGCTTTTACTTCAATTTCTACAGGATCGTATAGATAGAAGTCGCTACCATTAATAGCACTGTTGGGATTATAAGTAATGATCTTTTCGTAATTAAACATCGTTCTAAACTGAACATTTACTGTATAGGTAGTAATACCAGGGTTGTATGGCGAAGGTGTCGCCCAAATTAAATTACCCGGAAAATTAGTTTGAATGTATAACCTTCCTTTTTCACCTGTATGAATATCATTGTCTCCTCGCAAGCTAATATGGGAATAATAGTTTATCGGATCTTTTTCTGGAGTTTTCGTAACTTCAATGTTATGGGCAATTACACGACTGTGTGTTATAGGGTAATTTCCTTGGTTTGTAAAGCCAATAACATTGTTGAAGGTATTGGTTCTAGATACTGGTTTTCCATCATTTATGGTTACGCTCGACTCATCAAAAACAATAGGGTTTTTAATGTCTACATAAACATAATATTCATGATATTTAGATTTATCGCTATTGTAAACTCTAAAAAAAACTCGGTTTGGGTATTTGAAGTTTAAAACAGTATCTTCTTTTAGTTCTTTAAAATCTGCATGATCTCCATTTATATCCGTATGGTATGTAATATAACTTCCTTCAAAGTCTACCGTTGCTACCAATTTGGAAAAATCGGTTCCATCTGGTACTGCTAATGCTGTAACAGAAGAATTAAAGTTACCGAAGTTTCGTTTTCTTATATCTGTAGTACTTACATCTTCATCAAAACCTTCATTTTTAGCTTTTAAAAAACTAATCTTACTAATTGAAATTTTTTCATCGGCTGGATCAATAACTATATCCTTTACAGTTACCAAAACGTCGTATTGCAGTAAAACGGAGTCATCTTTAGTAGATCTTATGGTATATGTTATCATTTCTCCTGCAACAATACTTTGTTCTCCTACTTTTGGAGAAATAGTAAAATCTGAAGTTTTAAAACCTACCGCTTTAAGGCTAAATTTAGTAATTGTAGTATAATCCAGTTCTATGGTAATCTTTCCTTTTTCTTGGGGTATACCGTTAGTTAATTTCGGATTTTTAATTGAAGTATCTTTATTGTGATGTTCATCTATTTCCGATAAAGTAAAGGTTTCAAATAAAGCTTCTTCAAAATTCACAGAGCTTCCAGAAGGGGTTTCTCCATCGGGATTGGGATTTGGGTTATCATCACTACTTTCACAGCTTAAATAGAATAAATTTATTGTGATTAATATTAAGGCAATACATTTCTTTATTGACATAGCATAAATAGGTTTTTAATTGAATGTTGGGTAAATTTTTGGTGCAAATTAAAGGAATTGACAAAGCTTTTTAAATAAATTATGGTGAATTTGCGATTTTTGATGGTGAATAGGCTAAAATTCTAATTAAACTGAATATTGCTTGCATGGTTTCTATTATATTGAATTAAGAGCGTAGTAGGATTACATTTTACTCTTAAACTATTTTGAATAGCAGAAAAGTTAAGATTCGTTTTTACCTAAATGCTTTTGATACACCGGTTGTGCCTTTGAACTGGTATCGTAAAATTGCTCTAAAATACTGTTAACAGCACCTCCATTGGACTTTAATGTAAGCATAGCAAATCCGTTATACAATTCTTTTGGTTTATCGGTTCGCTTATTTTGGGCTCTCCAGGTAATTGGTTTGTCTTGCAAAGATTCTCCATCTCCATATGGTAGTGCGGCATGCCCCAAACAACGTGCATAAGTTGTTGTAGAAAAGCCATTGCCTTCTCCATTCTTATCTGGAATATGCATGGGCATATCGTAAACTATACCATTATGTACATGTCCCCAATACCAGGCAAATGGATCATCTCCTAGGACTTCTCTTATTTCGCTCCATAAAGGAGAAACCGAAGTACAATCATCTGCAAATCCGTTATGATGTGAGAAAACAATGGTTTTCTTTGGATCTAATTTCAAATTCTTAATCCATTGACTTTGAAAACCAGAAGGCTTCCCTATACTCCCTATCATAAATGCATCTTTTACTTTTCCCATATAAGCAGTATCTAGTCCTAGCAACGTATATCCATCAAAATCTAACGCAAAACAACTTGCCCCATACTGTGCTACAAAAGGTGTTCCGGCTGATTTGAGTGCATCGATAAACAAACCATTAGCGCCACTGTACATTTCATGGTTTGAATTGAGTGTAAATGATTTACCTACATAGCCTTTGGGCCATAAATCAAGTAGGTTTTTATACTCTTCTCCCAGAGAAAAATAATGTTTCCCTTTACTTGGTGTTCCCGAATAATAAACATCACCCAGATGCATTATGTAATCGGGTTTTAAAACCGAAATACGAGCCATCACTTCTTTTGCTGCCAAATTTCCAGCACCCCAATCACCAAGCAAGGCTATGGAAACTGTATTTTTCTGTTTTCCTTCTATCTTGATACGCGGTGGTGGCGTGGTTGGAAATTTACCGTTATTATACCAAAGAAATCGAGAGGTCGTTTCAACTAGATTAATAAACGCAATAAACCATCCTTGGTCGTAGGTTGCATATTTTTCTATACTTAAAACACTCCCATCCAAATAAATTAATTCATCTCCATTCTTAAAAAAGTCATAATTCGTTTCATCTATTTTTGAATCTGCTAGCATATAGTTTAAAGCTGCTATAACAGCTAAAATTGCCAGAGCCTCACCAAGTGTAAAACTACTCAAATCTATCTCTTTCGGATTTTTAAGCCAATACAGAAATAATCCCAACTCTATACTACCACTTCCCTTCTTAAAATCTTTTGGTGGCTTTGGTCTATTTCCCTTCCATACTTTTTTCTCAATCATATAAATAATGAGCTCATATTCACAATAAGGCAAATAATTCAATAGTTTCTCAATGTCAGATTTAATACTTTCATCAGATTCTATTAGCTTTTTAAATTCTTCGATTTGTTCTTTTGGTATATCCATGAGTGTTTTTGTTCAATTTACCTAAAAACGTTTACACAACGCTGTGGTTTATCCGCATATTTTGTGGTTATAAACATATAATTTATAACGAGATTTTTTAATACCAGTTTACTTTAAATTGCTTTTTAAGCTCCCTTTTTTTTCGTATCTTAAAATGCTACTTTATAAGTATTTAGTTTATGTGAATACTTAATGAATTCTGCTAGCTATTCGGGCTATAATGCAGCTAAAATTTTAGACTAAATTTTTATAATCATGAATCCTATACAAATATTAAGTGTTGTTATTATTATTTTCCTTTTTGCAGGAATACGTATTGTATACGAATATAAACGAGCTCCAAAATTTAGATTTGGTAAATACATCAAAACCTTGAAACCTGGTTTTAGGTGGGTTATCCCAATCATTGAAACGATTCAAATAGTAGATATTCGGGTTATTACCATTAACATCGTTTCTCAAGAAGTGATGACGGAGGATAACGTACCTTGTAGTATTGATGGGGTGTTATTCTTTAAAATTAACGACCCGGAGCGTGCTGTATTAGAGGTTGAAGAATACAAATTTGCTATTACCCAACTGGCACAGGCAGCTTTAAGGGATGTTTGTGGTAAGGTAGAATTGGATACTATTTTATCGAAGCGCGAAGAGATGGGTAAAAATATAAAAAGTATCGTTGAAATAGAGACGAAAGAATGGGGTATCGATATTAACGATGTTAAGATTAAAGATATTCAGTTACCAGAAAATATGAGGCGTATGATGGCAAATCAGGCTGAAGCCGAACGCTCCAGACGTGCCCGCATTATTTTAGCTTTGGCAGAGGAACAAGCGGCTGGAAAATTACTTGAGGCAGGTAAACTTATAGATCAATCGCCATCTGCGATTAAACTAAGACTTTATCAAACTTTATCGAATATTGCGGCCGAAAAGAATTCTACCATCCTTTTTCCTTTCCCTGAGGAAGTGTTACCAAGGAAAGCAAATAATAAGAAGAAAAAGAAGAAGAAATAAGTCTAATCCAAACTAAACGACATCTCATATTGATCTACTGTATTTTGTAGCCCTGCAATGTTTAGAGCATTAACTTTCGAGGTTAATTGCTCATCAACATTATTGATTTTTATGGCATTAGAAACATTGCTTATGGCTTCAAATAATCTATCCCAGTTTTTAGGACTATCATTTAAAACATTAAACTGGGCTATATAGCCATTTTCGGGATTGATAATAAAATAGGACTCTGGTTTACCATCTGCGAGCACACTATAAAAATGATAATTCCCTCTAGCAATGGTATTAATATGATTGTCCCAAGAATAGGTGTCTTGATGTAGTTCTCCCCAGGTAAAATATGATGCGTCTACTTGTTTTAATTCAAAATTGCTCACGCCATCTTTAATACCTAAAGAACCGCTATAGCATTTATAGTTTTTAGTGATTTTAAAGCCAATACGTTCGTAAGTCTTTATGGCTATGGTGTTTTCCTTAATAACTTCCAATGTACATTTAAAAATGCCTTTAGATTTTAATTCTGGAATGGCATGCTTATATATAGTATTGATGATGCGTTGCCCTCTATATTGCGGAAGAACTCCGGTGCCTGTATTAAAAGCGATTAATTCCCCATAGCGTTCGTCTATTGCATTGATGATAAACCCTACCAACGTTTCGTTGTCGAACATGCCATAAGATAAATCCAAACGTACTTTGGCCATTTTCCAACGTTCCTTATAAAATTGATGATCTGTTGGCATTTTTACAAAGTAGTTTTCGAATGCTTTTAAAAAACATGCCATAAGTTTAGAAAACTCGATATGATCTAAAGGTTTTACTTCCATATTAAAATGATGCTTTTACATGGGTTTGAACTTTTAGAACCGACTCTTGATGGAATAACCTTTTATAGTTGTTTACTAGATTAGCAATGTCTGTGCTATCTTTTTTGGTACCTTTATTTATATAGATTATCAATTTACATTTTTCTGAAACGGTAATATTGCTAGGATTCGTCCAAAATCCATTACAATCCACCTCTGTATAGCCAGGCAATACGCTAAAGTATTTAGCTTTAAAATCTTTCCATTTATCTTCTGTTATTTCAACATTGCCTTCAGATAACCCGAAATATAATTCTGTTTTAACATAATTAAAATTAGATTTTGCTGAATTGCAAGAAACACCTATTCCCACAAAAATAACAATAACAAATAGTGTTATACACCTTATCATAAATACCTATTTCATTTACAATAAAGATAAATGATATTTCAATCTATACAAGAAACAAGAAGTAAATATTACATAAAATCAATCTAAATGTTTGTTGAAAAAATTAACAATAACTTGGTAGGCCTCTCTAGATTCTGGTAATTCTGTATTAGCCAGAAAAACATGCCCCAAACCTTCCCAAACATGGAGCTCTGCCTCTACTCCTAGTTTTACAAGTTGTGTATGGGTATAAACTACCGAACTGAGATGAAAATCGCGGGTGGAAACAATCAATAACGAGGGTGGGAATTTAGACAATATCTCTTTAGAATTTAAAGGCACCAATAGTGGATCTTCAAAATTTGGGTTGGTGCCGTAATAAGGTTCGAAAACGGTAAATGGTGCTATACCATTGTATCCAAGCGTAGCAGAAACCATATGCATGGAATCTGTTTTGGGACGTGGTTCTGCCGCTGCCATACAAATAATTCCCACCGCCCCGGGAAGTGGCAGGTTTTCTTTTTTAAGAAACCATGCAAGTGCTTGTGTGGTTAATGCGCCACCAGCAGCATAACCGTAAATTCCAATATTTTCAGGCTTGTACGTTTTTAAAAGTGCTTTATAAACTGCCGCTACGTCTTCGCTTGCTGCAGGAAACTGATGTTTTGGTCCCATCCGATAATCAATACTAATAACCTTGATTCCTCCTATTGATGCTATGGGAATAGATTCTACCCGACTAGCGGTACGGGAACCGTATAAAAATGCACCAGAGTGTAAACTAATTAAAACACGATCGCGGTTTTCTTCCTTAACACCTCCTGCGGGCGTAAACACCTCTGTATATACTCCGTTTATGGTATCTATTTCCATGTTAACATCGTATCGATTTATAGCGTTACGATACAAAGCTGTTGTATAGAAATGTTCGCGACTACAATCCTCGTTTGCTAATATCTGTTCCTTACTTGGATTTTCGGGTAGCGGACAAACTACCGACCATTGTTTAGAGAGTTTCTTTTCTTCTTCCCGTTGCCTTTTTATAACGGCTCTACTCTCATCGCTAAGAAATGATGATTCGGGTAAAATGTATGCGGGTACATGAATGGTTCCGTTTTCCTTAATGGAAAATTCATGATGTTTATTTGAACATGCTCCAAGTGTAGCAAGTAAAAACAATTGTAAATAGATTTTAAGTTTCATTTTTATGGTTTATTATTTAACTAATGGACATAGCTTACTTTAACAGGATTTTTTAAGCACTTATAGTAGTGTTTTATGGTCTTTACAGGATCTTCTTCATCAACCTTAAAAACGATATAAGCATTTTTCTCACTGTATTTGCTACCTTTTGGAACGAACGTATTCTTACTGTCGATGAGTCTCCTGTTCCAATACCTTCCCGCATTAGCGCTAGCCGTAATTTTTGTGTGCTTATTCTGGGTAGGCGAAATTCCTCCATTAACGTTTTTATTATCATAGTACAGCCTTATAGAACCGTAAGCATAAGACTTTGTTTTGTTATAAAAGATTAGCCATGGTGCGTCGTCTGCTATTGGGCTGTTTTCCAAATGGCTTATTGTATTATCATCGTAAAGAGGCAAATCAATCACTTTACCACTGCGCCTAGGAAAAACAACATGGGTAAACAAGCTATCCATGGTCATTTCATCATTTCTTAAAAGATTTAAAGAGTCACTATCTTTAAAAATGATTTCACTATTAAAAATTAAATAAGGAAGCCCTGCATATAACTCGTAAGTTCCTTTTATGTAAATGTTCTCATGGTCTTTAACATAACCGTTCCTGGATAAACTAAAAAGATAGGGTCCTTTGGTAGACGCAAAAAGGGAATCTGGTGCCGTAATATGCGCCATAGTTTTATAGGTCATGCCTTCCTTGCAAAAATTTGGCGACCAGTGAATTTTAAGATTCGGAGATTTTCTCTCTAATACCACATCGTCCAACCCCTTTAATGAAATACTGCTTAAATGACCTGCTGCTAATGTGTCTTGCTTATAACCGACAAATGCCTTAAAAGAAGCCGAAAAGTATTTATTATCGACTATAACATCTGGTATATCTCCAACGATCTTTAAGTCGGTGTCTGTTTGAATATGCTTATTCAATTCTGGCTTAATTGTATATTCCTTGGTTTCATTTTTCTTAATTGAAATTGGGAAAACAATTTGTGCCTCTTCATCTGTTGTACTTATAATTTGAGCACAAATTTTCTCTTTGCTCTCTTTAGAATAAACATATATTTTATACCCCTCTTCTTGGTAGTGTTTCTTAAACGGTAAACTTATTTTAATATACTCCAAAGATCTGTTTAGCCCTTTTAATTCAGCGACCTTTATGTTTAAAGGAACCGGACGATCTCTTTGGCAGCCTAATACCATAAAGCCTAGTAGAGTTGTAACTATAGCCACATAGTTTATCTTTTTAATACATCGTTTGTTCATTAGTATATTCTGTTTGTTATTGCCAAATCAAAAATAGACTGGGAATCGTTACGATATTTAATTAGTGGATTATTAGTCGGTTAACGCCATTAGAAAGAGCTTTTCGATCAATTTGTAGTTTTATATGCGTAAAGGCCTTATTTATCACCATCAAAAACAGTTTTGTCTATATTTACAATACAATGCCCCGTATAATCGTATTTTAGAAGATTAATCATGGACAGATCAAAACCTAAATATTATTTTTTAAGCACACCTGTTTTTAGACATTTAGTGTTTTGGCTAGGAGTATTTTTATACTTTCTCTTCTTTATAAATTTCTCTAATTATAGCGGTTACAGGCAATTATTCGAGTTTACTACTGCTATCGTTAGCTTGCAAATAATTACGGCTTATACCAGTATTTACTTTTTAATTCCTCATTTTTTAAACAGAAAAAAAACAGTTTTATTCGTTCTTTGTTTTATCGTTCTCTTAATTACTATGTATGCCTTGTATATCTTATTTAAGTGGTATTATTACGATCCAAGGTATTTTGATTATTACAACCCTATTCAAAAAGCGGAAGCTGAACAACCATTTTGGAAGCGGCTTACAAGTATTTCTGCTCTTTTAAGCAAATCGATTAAATTTTTAACACCTGCTGCTCTACTATTAATGGCTCGTTTTTACAAAAATCGTCAGAAATATTTAAAACTCAACGAGCAAAAAAGAATAGCTGAACTAACGGCTTTGAGACACCAGCTAAATCCACATTTTCTGTTCAACACCTTAAATAATTTGTATGCTCTCGCTTTGAAAAAATCTGATGAAACCCCAGAGGTTATCGAAAAACTATCGGATATTCTAGATTATATGCTATATCGCTGTGAGGACACTTATGTTCCGCTTAACAAGGAAATTGAATTGATAAAGAATTATTTGTCTTTGGAAAAACTGAGATATGGAAAACGAGTGAATATTACTTTTTCGGATCAAATTGATAAGGACGTAAAAATTGCTCCTTTATTATTGCTCACTTTTATCGAAAATGCTTTTAAACATGGCGTAGTTCAAGAATTGAATGAGGCTTTTATTTCAATAAAAATTAGTTTAGATGAAAATGAGATTATTTTCAATATTTTAAACTCCAAACCTAAGCTAGATATTGAAAAAGATACCATAAAGGGTATTGGTTTAAGCAATGTTAAAAAGCAATTGGAATTATTGTATGGCAATGGGTATTCTTTGTATATTAATGATGAAAAGGAAACCTATGATGTAACCTTAAAACTTGAAAGTAAATAATGTATAAGTGTTTAATTGTTGACGATGAAGAATTAGCCAGAGAGCTTATACAAACGCATTTAGCGCAGCTAAGCGATTTTGAACTAGTGGCTTCTTGTGCCAGTGCTATTGAAGCTAGTAAAATTCTGCAACAGGAACAGATTGATCTATTATTTCTGGATATTGAAATGCCTGTTTTAAAGGGTACCGATTTCTTTAAAAGCATGATTAACAAACCGAAGGTTATTTTTATAACGGCTTATCGAGATTATGCCTTGGATGGCTTTGAGCTAAATGCTGTTGATTATTTGTTAAAACCCATCACTTTTTCACGGTTTTTTAATGCCCTTGAAAAGTTTAAAGCGCATCATCTGGTAACTCTTAATTCAGAAAAGACGATTCAAAACGAACAACAAGCGGCACATATTTTTGTTTCAAAAAACAGAAAAAAAGTTAAGATTGCTTTTGATAACATTTTATATGTTGAAAGTATTAAAGACTATATAAAAATTCATTTAGCAGATGAGCTTATTACTATAAAATTCGGTATTTCTGCCTTTGAAAAAGAATTGGATACTCGTTTTATACGTATTCATAGGTCGTATATCGTAAATCGTGATAAAATTACTGCTTATACTAAACATGATGTTGAAATAGGTAAAATAGAGCTGCCAATTGGTGATAATTATAAAAAGAATATACTTGATTCTTTTTTTTAACATCATAAAAATATTAAGCCGAGTAATGGCTTACTCGGCTTAATCCTGACCTAATTATAAAATAAATAAAAAAGAATAATAAACAGCCGAAGATTATTTTCTTAGACCGTTTATTAACTTCTATTATATGTTCTTTTTATACAATAATAACAACGAAAGCTATTAATTGACCACGTAGATAATTGCCTGTTTATGATTATATTATGTTTAAGGCTTGGTTAATTTGGAAGATTTCAAATATATAAAAAAAATCTGACAACAAATGTTTTATTTTTCTATAAATATTTTTGATTACTTAATTCCTTTTAAAAGCATCTTTTAAGTAATGCTTACTGTTATTATAAACCAAAAAAGCTGTCTATAAAGTATATAACTGTATACTTTATAGACAGCTTTTTATTTTAAATATCTAAGTTGTAAATCAAGGATAGTTAAGCAATATCCAATATATACCTAAGCTCCTTTTAATATTTTGAAGCTACTCAATACTTTAAAACAAAGTCTGTTTAAGAAACGTTTGAGATTAATAAGATTCTACAATTTCTTTACCAAGAATAATATCTCTTTTGGCTACAAATAGTCCTTCTTTTTTATCCAATTTAAGGACTCTATCACTCTCTTTATCAACTTTAATACGTGTACGACGAGACGTATTTAATAAAGGGTCGTTATTAAAAAGAAATGATTCTATTTTGTATTCTGGTTTACCAGGTTCTTTAACTATTGGTAGTATTTGTTTAAGCTCATTACCATATATATACTTACCAGGAATAAAAGTGTAAAATGTATAACGTCCGTCTGCATCGGTTTTTATCCAGCCTCTATGGTGTACATAACGTTTCTTGTTATGTCTCTTTAATTCAAAATCCCCATTTTCATCGGCTTGATGTATAAAAAGAAGGACGTTCTTTGCTGGAGTTACCCCATCACTTTCGTAAATGGTACCAACTATTTTTAGTTTATTTCGCTTTGATACGAAATCTGGTATGGTATCTACATTATTTAACTTCTGCTCTGAGTAATCATAAATAGGACTACGCTTTTTAAAATTTTCAGGTTTTTCTTCTGCAATGCTAGCAGATTCTTGTGCAATAACTGTATTAGAAAAGCATGTAAAACATACTAAACATAAAAGTAAGATTAGATTTTTCATAGGACAAATACTTAATAATTTTTTTTAAAATTAAGAGATTATATCCTAAAAAAAATAAAAATCATATGAACGCTTAAATTACACGATGAAATGATTTTGATGGTAAAATTCATCGACGAAATGACCGTATTTTCAACAATTATAGCCGCTATTTTATAAACAACAAATTACAAAATTGATGAATTTTGAGCGTATTTTAATTAAATAACTCATATAAAAAAGAGGTCTAAAAGTTAGGTTTGATGTCATAATTTAGTATACCCACTATCACTATAAATTTGACAAATCAAATATTATGAACTTTTTTAGACCTCTTACGGTATTCGTTACATTTCTTTTAGTATAATTCCCTTATGTTTTTGTGATTAATTTAAAACAACCACTTTTTTCGTCTCTGTACCTTGGTCTGTATGAATAACAACAAGGTATACACCTTCATTAAATATACGGCCAGATACTTGTGTCTCATTTTCAATAATTTTTTGTGTATGAATAACATTTCCTAAAATATCGAATACCTCAAGTTTTCCACGAACCAATTTTTGAGAAAGCACCACGGTTAAATCCTCCCCCGAAACTAAAGGATTAGGATATGCCTTCAATGCATTTTCTAGATCAGTAGTGTCAACTCCAAGGGTAGAACAAGGGTCTGAACTAACTATGGGCATCGTATCATTAAGATGATATGGCCCATGCCAGAAAGGCGTATAAAGCGCTGAATATGCTGAATAACTTGACGGGTATGTTGTATAGAACACTGGGCGGGTCCAGACTGAAGGAAACTGATTTCCTCTTTCTATAATATTGTGCCCTAAAGTCTGTAAACCAACCTCTAACCCATCATCTTCATTACCATCAATAAATTGGTTGTTCTCTATAATAATATCTCGAAGCCCTTCCACAGTAAGACTATTTCCATCATCTTGTGGTGCAACTTGAAGGTGCCAACTATATTGAGCTCCTGCTCTTCCAAATGTATTATTGTGAATCCTTACGTATTGTGTGTTAGGCAATATCCTTGTGGTGGTTCCTGCATTGAATAAAGAATGATCTGCTGGCCAATGATCAATACCATTTGCCATTAATTTGAAATCGGTACGTATTAGTTCCGTGGCTGGTCCGGTAAGCAAATTATGACCAACAACCGATTTATAGGTGCCAAAGATTCTAAGTGTATGTTCTTTTGCTTGCTCAGACCTGTTACCCAATACGGCAACGTGATGTGCTAAACCTGCAATGGCATTTTGATAACCTGTTGGATCTCCTAACATATTTACATGATTTTCTACTACGAATATAAAACCTGGATGTTTCCAATCTTCAGGAGAAGAAGCACCACGTTGCTGTCTAGCATATTGTTCATTAGCAGCTCCAAATACGATATTAGCACCATCGCCAATAACATCATTTTGATATATTAACAGATTATTGAACATTAATCTTTGTGCGATAAATGGTGTATTTAATCCTTGTACTACGCCATTTTCTGGTGGTGTAGCTGCATTGTCCTCATCCATATCAACCACTACCTGTGTTACTATTGGTTTTTCACCAGAACCAAAGCTTCCTAAATGAAAATTACTGCGATGCATTATCCTTATTCTACCAAGGCTTGTAAAATCATCACCAGCTTTAAGTAAATACCGCTTATTACTTTCCCATACAGGCCATGAAGTAACATTACTTATTTGCTGTGCACCACTTGGAGCGCCTGTAAAATCTGAGCCTGTTGATATCACAACAGTATTCGTATTTGCATAAAAAATATCTGAATCAAGAACTGTGATTGTCACGGATGCATCTGACGAGCTACCATTCGGATTAATAACACGAACATTTACAGTATAAACACCAGGAGTATCGAACACATGACTCGCAATAGGTCCACCAGTTTCTCTATTCTTGCTTAGTCCACTATGAGTCCATGTACCACTAGAACTGTCATCAAAACAAAAGGAATACCCTAATTGTCTAAAGGTATCTAAAGAAGTATCTGTGTCAGTTGTCATAGTCGCGTCAAAAATAACAGATAAAGGAGCTGGCCCTGTTGATCTACTTGCAGTTATATGCGCTACAGGGTTTGCCTGTGCATGATATGACATAAACGTGCACAGTATAAAAGTAATAGATTTAATACCTATAAATTGATTTCTGGCATTGATAAGATAATTAAAGACTAAGGGTAGTCTTTTCAAAAGTAGGTTTTTCATGATTAATTAATATTTGGGATTAAAACTAGAACACATAAGGGGGCATCCTATATGATTCTAGAAGATTTATTCTATAATTTGTTAATTTTTGAATGCATGCTTATTTATGTACTTCTTTCAAAGTATATAACAGCTTACTTTTATTTTTTCCTACCCCTGTATTAATAACAATTTAAGAGCATCTTTTTTTTTCTAAAACACCTATCTGTTTTATATGTTGATATACAATATGTTATAAAAAAAATGCTTCACCCAATTAAGAACGAAGCAATTCATATAATACAAGTAAAAGCAAAATTGCTTTTATTTTCCCTTTTGAAAATTCACACTTTTAAAACAATCTTAATTTTTAGCTCTTTTTAATCAATTAGTCTAAAATATTTCACGTTTTAACTAACATATTTCTCCTCTTTAAACTCTAACAGTATATTAACACGTGTTTCTAATATTTTTATATAAATTCGCCCAGCGAAAAATTAAAAGGCATAACAAGGCTATTTTTTGGAGGCATTGAATTTTTAATATGAAATTTCTAACGACTTTATTCTTCTTAGTTCTATCTATTTTTAGTTTCGGACAGGATTACCCAACATCGACTGAATTAACCGATTATTCAGATTTCCCATTTGCTAAAACAGCTACAAAGGTTAAACCTTCTAAAAGCACCCGTAGACTTTTAGATATAACTAAAAAACACTGGGACACTACAGTATATAACCCTTATAAGAATGTAAAGGTTGATTTTCCTGTAGAGATTAAATTTGATGATAGTACATACTCCTCTCCTATTAATATTAAAAAAGTAGTAACATCCCGTTATGGTTGGCGAAGAGGAAGAGCCCATAGAGGTATTGATATAGATCTTGTTACGGGAGATAGTGTGGTATCTATGTTCGATGGCATAGTGCGTTTATCCAGATATACCAGAGGACATGGAAGAACTGTAATAGTAAGGCATTATAATGGTCTCGAAACTGTTTATGCCCACTTATCCAAATATGCGGTTAAGGCTAATGATACCGTAAAACAAGGACAACTTCTTGCCTACGGAGGGGCTTCTGGTAATGCCCGAGGAAGCCATTTGCATTTGGTTATTAACTATAAGGGTAAATCGATAAACCCAGAGTATTTATTTGATTTTAGCGACGAAAATACTGTACGCGCCAAAAGTATTTGGGTAACAAGCAACTGGGCTAAGCCAGGACTTCACAGTTCTAAAAAACAGACAAAGCTTCAGGTTTTGCATACTAAAGAAGAAGCTATTGCAAGTTTAGATAAACGTAAGGAAGTTTATATAGTTAAGCGTGGTGATACCTTATCTGGAATTTCTTCAAAGAATAATATATCTGTTGCAACCATATGCAGAACCAATCGTATTAGAAAAACTACTACCTTACGAATTGGCCAGAGATTAATTCTTGAATATACATTTTAAAAGTTTAATACTATTCGAGTAACCATTTAAATACGCTTTGCATAAATTCTTGACATTGATAATTACTCACGTCTTTCCAAGTTGTCATATATAAAGAAATCATGCCATCACCCATCACGACTATTTTTCCTTTACCAACCTCTTTATAAACTCCAAAAGGAAATGCTTTAGTTTGATTACCGTAACAGAAAGGTACACCACCTTTTACTATACGCCCTCCATGGTACGATAATTTTAAAGATTCTTTTGTTATAGTTCCTTTAGTTGTATACCCTCCAGAAAGGGAGTCGGGTATTTTCCCTTCATAACTAATGTCAAAACCTTCTAATATGTCATTAACGTTTGTTTGCTTTAGCGACGACCAATAATCGACATCCATAGTTAAAAACAAACTCCCTCCTTTCTTAACATACTTTTGAATGCTCTTTACTTCTTTTTTAGAATATTGTGTAGATGGTATATGAATAAATAAAACATCTGTTTGCTTTAAATCATCATAGGCTATTTCATTTTGTGCATAAACTAATTCGCCATTAAATTTAGAAACTGTTTTTATCAGTTCATCAGTCATATAATTCACCCTTTTTAACTGCCCGTCATTTTCATTCATCATTTTGGGGTCTTTCCAAAACCGCTGTCCATGCCCTACATCTATTAGTATTTTTGAAGACTCACCTCCTGTTTTTAGTATGCTTACATATGTAAAACACACTATTAATACTGCTGAGTAAATAACTTTGATCATGTTCATAATTAACCTCTTTGAATAACAACATTCTTAAACCATCCTTCTTCACTATCTATCCATAAACCTAATTTACCATCCGTTCTTTCACTTCTTTGATCAACTTCCAAAGATGGCGTTTTAGAGTCGTTTACATAGACTTTTATCTGTGGATATTTAATAACAATTTTTGCATGAAACCAATTGTTAGGATCTGGAACTGGAAATACTGAGTTTTCATACTTTTTAGGAAACTGTTTTCTTAAAACATGCCATGGCTCATTAGGTGCATTTATATATTGTATAGAGTGATCTTTCTTTTCTGGGTTTTTAAAGTTAAAAGGACGAAAATAAACAACATCAAAGTTTGTATCGTCAGAACCATGAAACGCCAAACCAACAAAGCTGTTACCTCTTTCATCTTTACCTTTAATATCTAATTCAATAGTTCCATTTTCAAAATTCATGTCATTAAGCCATAACACAGCACTTTTTTCTGTTGTCTTTTTTAAATGAATGATTTTGTCTTTATAAGTAGCTAGACTGTTAGATGTTGTCCAACTATCTGGTGTAGGCTTTACTACTATTCTTTGTCCGAAAGTATAATTCACAAAGACAAAAAGTGCTAGTACATACATGTATTTTAAATATTTCATTTTTAGTTTTTTTTAGATTTCCCATCAAAACTATTCTACATCTGTTTTTAACACTAAAAAAAAGGCGGTCAAACTTCGGTCATTTTAGCTTTTCAATAAAAAATTGTAGAAGATTGTACTAAATTTGCATGTCTATGGGATACAGTGAATCTGACTATATTGAAATTTGCAAAAAACAGATTGAAGATAAGTTTTCTTTCGGAAACGGGCATGGCTACACACAAAAGGACCTAGAGCTTCTTTCTGTCTATATAGAAGAGCAAATAGGAATAAGTATAAGTTTATCGACCCTAAAAAGGGTTTGGAAAAACAATTTTAAACAAGGACCGCAAATAGCAACCTTAAATGCTTTGGTTGGAATATTGGGCTACAATAATTGGCAACATTTTAAAATAGAAAATAAGAAAGAAGACCATATTCCAAGAAAAAAGCTTCTTAAGCCTTCCCTTTCAAAAAATAAGTTTATAGCTCTTATTGGCATAGGGCTTATTCTTTTAATTTTTGGTTTCTTTATCTTTTCTAAAGAGCAAACTCCAGAGAAAATTGATATTCTTGCTCCCGTTACTTTTAAAGCAGACAAAACACTAACAAAAGGAACTCCTAATACCGTTATTTTTAATTATGATGTAACCAATGTAAAAGCAGATAGTTTTTTTATTCAACAATCATGGAATTCATGGCGAAGAAAAAAGATAGATCCAACTAAAAATATACATTCAGAGATTTATTATGAAGCAGGCTACCATAGAGCAAAGCTAATTGCGAATGATAGCATTATTGCTAAACAAGCGATACACATTCTAAGCGATGGCTGGGAACCTCATATATATTATGATGAATCTGATGATTACTTTATTCATTTTAGAGGAGAATCATTCACTAATAATGGACATTTTAACATCTCTGAGGATTTATTAAGAAAAATGAACGTGGATTTAACCCGAAAGTTTTATACCCGCGTGAGTCACAGTAAAAAGTACAACATCTCCTCTAACAATTTTAGCTTTACAACTAAAGCGAAATTGGATAAAAACATTATTGAAGGTAGAAATTGTGCAAGGCTTAAAGTTTTTATTGTAACCGAAGCACATATTTTTTATGTGAGACTTATACAAAAAGGCTGCGAGGTTTATGGTCAATACAAATTAGGTGAAATTTACAAAGACGGTTCAAACCATGATCTTTCCTTACTAGGAAGAAATCTTTTTGAGTGGCAAAAAATGGAAATACGTGTGCGAGACAAAAGTGCTCAAATTTTCATAAATGATTCTTTAACCTATTCTGAAAAATTTGAAAAGGATTTTGGTGATGTTGTAGGCTTATTTTATATGTTTGAAGGAACCGGTTCTATAGATTATACCAAATTAACCGATGCCGATAACAACATAGCATTCGAAGATGATTTCGAGGAATAGTGTTTTTAACAAACTCTCGTTTAGTTAAGTATCCTATCTATCTCTTTAAGCCAATCATCAATGTTTGTCTCATTAGTATTTAAAGCCACACTACCATTGCCATAAGGCTCGTATATATTTTGATTCGTTACAGAAAAAAAGCCAACCGTAGGCGTTAAAGTGGCACTTGCCAAATGCATAACCCCATTATCTGCAGCAATAAATACGGCAGTGTTTTTAATAATAGCTCCCATTTCTCTAATATTCTTACTATAAAAGTTTGGCGACTTAAACGATATTTTAGAAATATTCTCAATAGGGAGCATTTCTATAACATTATAGTCTGTGTATTTTTCTTGTATACGTGTATATAAGCTTTTCCACCAGTCTTCGGAATAACACTTATTTCCTGTTGCATTGGTATAAATACAAATTGTTTTTTTATCATTTTTAATAATACCGTCCAATATCTTTTTTCCGTTAGCTATTTCTGCCTCAGTTAATTTAATATCTAAAACAGGCACTTCGCTAGTGTTTTTGGGAAACCCTAACTTCTCTAAAAAAAATCTTAAATTATAAATAGGATATTTAGATATGTGCTCATAATCCTTATATGTAGCTTTAATGCTTTCGTCAATATCTCCAAAAACTTTATACGGCGCTCTAGCAAACTGGGTCGACAATCTGCCGGATGATGAGTTTCTATCACCGTTAATAACGAGGTCATAGCGTTTCTTTCTTATCTTTAGCCAGCAGCATCCATAACTCAATAAATGGTTAAAAGGCTTTTTGGGTAATTGAATAATCTTATCGATATGCTTATAATTCTCAAAAACAGGATAAACCACACCTCCTCTTACAAACAAATCAATTTTACAATCGGGGAAAGTATTAATAATTTCTTGTACCAACGGTGTTGATAATAATTGATTTCCCAGTCTGTGGTTTGGTCTGGAAATAAGCACTCTTTTAATTTCAATTTTGCTATTAAAATCTATTTTAGGGTTAGAATAAGAATTTCCTATGTTTTTAGTCAGCCCGTTCATTATGAGCCTTCTAAGCTCATTTACCTTATTAGGTATCTTCATCAAGTTAAGTTAAAATGGTTGTCAGTCGGGCGCAAATTACGAATAAGGTTACTGACAACCAAATTCGTATTAGTTTGATTATGCCTTATAAACATTATCGAACACAGCATATAAAAAAAGGCTTACAAGTGGTTGATTTGTAAGCCCTTTTAAGATATTTTTTATTTTGAAAACAGATCTAGACCTATTATTAATAAGTAGTATAACCCTCTGCTTCTGGCGAGTAAAGCAAATCCATATTAGGATCAACCAATGTTTTATTTAGTTTAATTTGCTCAACAAAATTTGGGTTAGAAATATATGGTCTACCCACATAAACCAAATCGTAGCCTCTATCTATAACAGCATCTGCTTTATTAATATTATTAACGTCTCCTCCAGTAATTACAGTACCATTAAATGTCGTTTTAATTGTTTCAAGAATATCTGCCATTAAATCTGCGTCAAATACTGGTCCTTGGTCCACAATGTGTACATAGGCTATTTTTAATTTTGAAAGCGTTTTAGCTACATAAGTAAACATTAGTTTTACTTCATCATGATGCGCTTCCATATCGTTAAATGCCCCATAAGGAGACAAACGAACACCTACTCTTTCTGCACCAATTTTTTCAACAACTTTCTTTACAATTTCTATTACAAACCGACTTCTATTTTCAAAACTTCCTCCATAATCGTCGGTTCTCTTATTAGATCTTGGATTTAAAAACTGGTTTGGTAGATAACCATTGGCTGCATGAATTTCTATACCATCAACACCAGCTTCATTCACTAACCTAATTGCAGCATTAGCATATTCGTTTTTAGCTATTCCTATGTCTTTAAGAGACATTTCCTTTGGGGTATCATGAGTAACCATCCCTGAGTCTGTAAAAATTTCCCCAGCAGCTTGAACAGCAGATGGCCCAACGGTAAAAGCTCCTTGTGGCAAATTAATCTTTCCAGAAATACGACCACAATGCATGAGTTGAACAAATATTTTACCATCTACTTCATGTACAGCATCAGCTACTTTTTTCCAGCCAGCTATCTGTTCATCACTAAAAGCTCCGGGTATTCTAGGATACCCTAAACCATTAGGCGATGGTGATGTGCCTTCTGTAATTATTAACCCCGCTCCTGCTCTTTGCTTGTAATATTCTGCCATAAGCTCGTTTGGGATATTATTAATAGCCCTACAACGGGTCATTGGAGCCATAACTACTCTATTTTTAAGAGTTAAGTTACCTAATTGATAAGATTCTAATACATTCATTTTTATTAAATTATTTATTAATAGTGAATGTGCAGGTTAAGCCTACACTTAAGTTACCGTAAAGTTTTTCTACGCCAAATATGGCTCTGGAATGTGTTCCTTTATCGCCTAATAGGCTTAGAAATAAATCTGAAGCGCCATTTACTACATCTGGAGCTTCATTCCAATCGCCATAAGATTGATAATACGCATCGAAATGGTTTAGGCCTTCAATATTATTAAACCCAATTTTCTCATCTATTTGAGCTATAACGTTTAGGGCACACATTTGCATGGCTTTATAACCGTCTTCTGTGGTTAATTCGGCTCCCAATCTACCTTTATAATGTAGTTCTCCGTTTATAATTGGAAACTGGATCGCTACATATACAATGCTACCTCTTACATTTACAGATACATACGAACCTCCAGGCGTAGATACCTTTGGAAGTTCAAGATTTAAGGTTTTTAATTTCTCTTTTATAGTCATTATTTATATTAACATTTAAGGTTCAGTAATTTATAATAGACCGGTCGACTAGTAATGAGCAAAAAAATTATAAAATTATTTCTTTAAGAAATTCAATATAAACATCTATAGGTTTACTCGATTTACACGATTTCATTCTTAAAACGGCACCTTCCCAACCAGAAATAACAAAACTAGCCATACTTTCAGGGTTTTTATTTTTTTTAATAACGCCGCTTTTCTGTCCTTCAGCTATACATTCTTCAAAACTTATATCCCAAAGTTTCCACCCTAAATCAATGCCTGCTCTTAGTTTCTCTGATTGATCGGATAATTCTAAACTACAATTTGCCAACAAACACCCTTCCTTAAATTCATTTTTTACATAGTAGTCTCTCATATTTTCGAAAAAAGTAACGATCCGTTCTTTAGGGTTAAGATCGGGATTCTTTAAATAACTATCTAAATTGCAGGAAGAGTTATTAGAATAGTAATTGATTAATTGCAATCCGAAATCTTCTTTACTTTTAAAATAGTAATAAAACGATCCTTTAGGGATATTAGCTGCATCCAAGACCTCTTGAATACCTACATTGTTGTATCCTTTCTTTAATACTAGCTCTGCCCCTATTGCTAAAATATTATTAACAGTATCCTTTTTCATTATATATTAGACCAGTCGTCTACAAAAGTAAGCTTTTTTTAAAACAACAATTTCTTTTTATAAAAAAACTTTTTTTATACCTAAATGCAACCCTTTATTAATTTTGTTGTCTATAATAGTAACTTAGAAAAATAAAAATATTTTTAAGGCAAACCAGAGCTAACAAGATAATTGGAAACCAATATTTTATATACTCATAAACCACTTGTAGAAAAAAGCAAGTTAGGTGACAGAAATGCGCAATACAAACTGTATGAGCTATATGTTGATGGTATGTATAATGTTAGCATGCGCATGATGCATATAAAAGAAGACGCCGAGGATGTTGTACAAGATAGCTTTATTGAAGCCTTTAATAATTTATCGTCGTTTAGATATGAAAGCACATTCGGCTCTTGGTTAAAACGAATTGTAATTAATAAAAGTATTAATCAACTAAAAAAGAAAAAAATACCGATTGTACCCATAGAAAACCAAATGTACCATATTAAAGAGGAAACAATAGATGTTCCGCAAGAACTGGACATAAAAAAAATAACTAAGGGAATTGGATTGTTGCCAACGGGTTACCAACAAATTATAACCTTGTATTTAATTGAAGGTTACGATCATAATGAGATTTCGGACATATTGGGGATAACCCCCTCTACTTCTAAATCGCAATACCATAGAGCAAAGAAAAAACTAATAGAAATTATAAAGACATTATGATGGATGATTTCGAAAAATATATAAAAGAGAACAAAACGCTCTTTGATGTACACAAAGCCGACAAAAGTAAGCTTTGGGCGAACATTGAATCCGGATTAAATAAACCGGAAACTAAAACCAAGACCATTAAATTATGGAATTCCTTCGTGTTTAAAGCAGCTGCCACCGTAGTTATTGCCTTAGGGGTGTTTTCTTTAATTAATACGGTAATGGTTAACAGAGTTAACGAGAACAGCCAAAACAGCTTAGCTATGCAAGAACTAAATGATATTGATTCCCACTACAAAGGTCTGGTAGCTTATCAAGTTAGACTTGTTAACAAGAGTACGCAATTATCCGTTGATGAGAAAAAAGAGTTTTTATCTTTTATGGACGAACTGGATGTTGAGTATGAATTGCTAAAACTGGAACTACAAAAAAATGTAGATAACGAAAGGGTTTTAGAAGCTATTGTAATTAATTACAAAAAACGAATTGAATTAATAGAGAACTTATTAAAGCAAATTAATCGCTCTAAAAAATTGGACAATGATGATGTATACATTTTATAAAAAAATAGCCCCAATCATTTTATTGCTATTAAGTTTTTCAATGTTTTCGCAAGAAGTTCTAACAAAAACTATTGAAGAAACACACAAAATGACAAATGCTGGGGAGTTGCATTTAGAAAACAAATATGGCAATGTTAACCTAAACGGTTGGGACAAAAACGAAATTTCTATAAAAATAGATATTAGTACCAACAATAAAAAAAGAGACAATGCAAAGGAGCTTCTTGATCGTATTACGGCTAATATTAAAAAGGCAAGTGACTATATAAGCATTACTTCTGAAATTTCTGAAAAGAACCCTAGCCTCTTTTCCAAATACTTTAATAAAGTAAATCCTTTTGAATTTGATAAAAGTAATGTTGAAATAAACTATACCATTTATTTGCCTATAAATGCGGAAATTGATATCACAAATAAGTTTGGGGATGTTATTATCGAAAATTGGACTGGAAAATTAAAAGCCAATGTAGAACACGGCGATTTATGGCTTAACGATGCTATTACCAATGCAAGAATAGATATGAGATTTGGTAAACTACGAGGCAGATCGATTACTTACGGAACCATTAATTTAAAGAATGGTGATATAGACATTAAATCGTCTAAAGTCCTATTAATGAGAACTAGTGGTACTAAAATTGAAATCGATAATGTTACAGATCTAGAACTTATTTCCAGCAAAGATGAAATAATAATTCAAAATGTTGAAAAGATTCAAGGGGAACTAAACTTTTCAAACGTCCAAATAGAACATGTTAAGGAAAAGATAAGCCTTAACTTGAAAGTTGCCGAGCTACGTGTTGCCAACATAGAAACCCCCAATGCCTTTGTTACAATAGATCAGGAATCATCAGATATCAATATTGATATTACCGGACTATCTTTTACCTTCAATGCCACACTAGAACAAGGTTTATTAAGGTTGCCAAAAACGTTTTATAATATTGAAAATAATGTTATCGACAAAGGCAAAAGAATACGTGAAATAAATGGTTCCTACGGAACATCTACTTCTGGAGTTTTCGCCTTCACTGGAAAAAAAGGTATCATTATTTTAAAAGAATAATCCCCTTTTCCAAAAAAAATAAAGCTTAAACAAAAACAGCTCAAAATACAATGAACATAAAAAGCATTAATGTTTCCTTTTATAAACATCCAAACTTATTAAGATCGATTAATGATATTGTTTTTTTTTATTGTTAGCGTTTTTTGAGAACTCCTGTTTTGGGTACTATCCAAGGCAGGAGTCATTTACAAAAAAGCATTATAGTTTTAAAAAGGAATACATATCTCATCAAAAAAATAGACCATTATTAAAAAAAATTATTTCCAGATGCAACCAATTAAAAATTACGATGTCTATACATATAGAAACTTAAATAGGATTACAATGAAACTCTCAACTACTATTCTTTTATTACTACTGTTTAGTATTCTAAATAACTTAAACGCTCAAGAATCTAAAGATTATATAGAATTTAACGACCGTAGAAATATGGTACACGGCGTATACCTGGGTTTAAACCTTAACTATGGAGAAATTGATAAAGCAGAAAGCTTCTCCTCTGCTTTTAAAGTGGCATATGTTGCCAATCAGCAATTTGAAGTCGGTTTTATTGCTGTTGGTTTTTATGGAGATTTAAACAGAGTTGGATTAGACGGAAACTCCAAAGATATAGGAGGGTTTTACGCTGGTTTACACTTAGAGCCCATACTATTTAGTAAATCTAAAGTAAACCTATCGTTTCCATTACTTATTGGAGGCGGTGCTGCAGCCTTAATAGAAGATAATACTGAAGAAGAGGTTGTTCTTGAAGATGACGATTGGGAACATCTTTTTGTTGCCGAACCTGGCGTTAATGTACTTTATAATATAAACCGATATATACAAATAGAAGCTGGTATAAAATATAGACTTACTAGTAAATTAGACTTTGACCCCGAGTACAATATTAAGAGAATCAATGGATTTTCTGGCGGAATAGGATTAAAAGTTGGTGTGTTTAACATGGGCAGAAATCGCTACAAAAAGAAATTAAAAAATGACAATTAAGAAAAAAACAAACGGCATGAATTCACAATATGTGCATTCCAAAAACAACAAAGTTTTTATAAAAATCGATAAAGAATCCAGTGAGTGGTATCCCATAAACTTTCAATGGATTCCTATTGTTGAACTTAACAAAAACATGAATAAATAGTTTGAAAATCATATTAATATCATTAATTAAAATGAAAAAAATCAATTTTATAGCCCTGACGCTCCTTTTTGGATTCATGACTTTATCATCATGTACTATAGATGTTATACGGGTAGATTCAGACGACTACATAACTACTCGAGATATTGATATTACCAATTACTCATCGGTAGAAATAGCTAATGGGTTTACGGCTCGCATTAAATTTTCCAACACAGAAGAGTCTATCAAAATAGAGGCTAATCATAATTTACACAATTATATTGTAGCCACTAAAAGAGATAATAAGTTGGTTATTCGATTTAAAAACAATTATGTAATTAGAGGTGAAGAAACACTTAATGTATATATTACCACAAAGTCTATTAATAATTTTACCGCAACTGCAGATTCTCAAATTTATTTAGACGATCTGTTAGTAGAAGATAACGTGAAAGTAAAAATAAGTGCAGATAGTGAGTTTTCTGGCGATATATATGCAGATTATTTATATTTATCGGCTACGGCAGATTCTAATATAGATTTAACCGGTTCGGTAAATATTCTGGATGCAAACCTTTCTGCAGATTCCAACCTTTATGGTTATGGTTTACAAGTTAAAGATTTAAAAATGAAAATGGTTTCAGATTGTGATACACATATTACGATAAACAAAACGATCGATATTGAAGCTGTTTCAGGCTGTACGCTAAGTTATAAAGGTAATGCAACTATTGTTCATCAAATAGTAAAAGCTGATTCTAGGGTTATTAGAGTGGATTAGAAATTCATTTTCTTGTTTCGAAATTATCCATCCAATTAAATTTAATTTGCTTTGTAATTTAGAAAACAAAATTTAAGTAGCCCTATCTTAATTTAAAACAAATAAGATAGGGCTTTAAATATGTTTTAACCGAAATAACAATGAAATTACGCTTGTTATTTTCTTTGTGATCTCCCTTTGTAAATGATATTAAGTATCAATCCTGTTACAATTAATGCAATACCTAATAAACTCCAAAATGTATAGTTTTCACTAAAAATAAAAACACCAAATAACACAGTGTAAAGCACTTCTAAATATTTAAGTGGTGCTACCTGATTTGTAGATGCAACCTGAAAAGCTTTGGTCATGAACAGCTGTCCAAAATAACCAAAAACCCCTAAGCCAAAAAGCATTAGCCATTCAAGTCCTACAGGTGTTACCCAACCTTTTATAGATAAAAGACCTCCAACAATTGTTGAAATAATCATGAAATAATTAACAATTACCACCGGATGATCATTCTTACCTATTTTACTGATGGTAATGTATACCAGCCCGCTAAAAATGGCGGAAATAAATGCAAGCAACAAACCATAAGTATTAATCTCGGTATCTAGACCTTTTAAAACCACCACACCGCCAAAGGCCATGGCAAAAAAGAGCCATTGTACAGGTTTTACCTTTTCACTTAATAAAAACACTGCAAAAATAGCAGCAAAAATGGGTGCCATATAACGTAATGAAACAGCAGTACCTATAGGCAAATGTTTTGTAGACATAAAGAAAAATGCCATAGAAGTCACCCCTACCAATCCTCTTATAACTAAGAGTTTTTTCTTGTTTCCGCCAAATGGAATCTTGTTTTTTATTAAAAAGGTAAAAGTAAACACCAGAGAACTTACAGACCTGAAGAATACAATTTCGAAGGCATTAATATGTACAAGATGTTTAACAATAGCATTCATACATGCAAATGCTAATGTACTAATAAGCATAAATTTTATCGCTTGTTTAACTTCCAATAGTTCTTGTTTTTATTTTTTTGCGTGAAGTAATAAAAAAGACGCCAGTTAAAAGGATACAAGCAGCAATAATAGTTTGTGTAGTAACAGTTTCATCAAGTATATACCAACCCAGTATAATGGCTACAACTGGATTAACATAAGCCGAAGTAGATGTCTTCTCTGTAGAAACAACTTTAAGTAAATAATTAAAAGCCGTGAACGCTATAACACCCCCAAATAGAATTAAAAACAGTAAAGACCATTGTACATCTTGTGACCAATTAATAGGCATAACCCATTTTTCGTCTATAAACAAGCTTATTATTATTAACAAGGCTCCCGAAATTGTCATTTGATATGCCGTACTCACAAAATAATTTGGTGGTAAATCTGCCTTAGCAACAAAAACGCTGGCATAACTCCAGCTTAAAACACAGGTAAGAATCATGAACATACCCAACAATGTTTCATCATTTGTAATTAGCTCTTTTTGGCTTACTAAAAGATACATACCAATCATACCCAATGCAACACCAATTAAGGATCTAGGTTGCATCTTTTTACCATCTATAAGTCTCATTAGTAATAACACAAAAAGTGGTTGTGTAGAAGCTTCTAGAGCAGCAAAACCACTGTCTACATATCGCATAGCCCAAATAAAAACACCATTACCGTAAACTAAAAATAAAAAGCCAGCAATGGCACAATTAATAAATTGCTTTTTGTTAATAGATAGTCTAAGTTTTATAGACTTAGCAATTATAAACATGATAAATCCGGCAGAGGTAAAACGTATGGCAGCCACGAAAAATGGTGGTAATTCGGTTACAGCAATTTTATTGCATAAATATGTAGAACCCCAAATAACATAAATGGCAAAAAACGCTAAAATAATAAGAATCGTTTTTCGCGATATACTCATCTATGCTTAAGTTTTAACGAATACGAAGTATAAATATACTTTCTTGAAAATTTAGAGGCTATTAAATCTTTTTAACCTGAACGGCATTCATACCTTTTGCCCCACGCTCTAACTCGTAAGTTACCTTGTCGTTTTCTGCAATAGGTTCAAGTAAACCACTTACGTGTACGAAGTATTTCTCTTGATTTGAACTGTCAATGATAAAACCGAAACCTTTAGAATTGTCGAAAAATGAAACCTTTCCTTCTTTGGCTACAGGTTCCTCTTCTACTCTATCTTCTTTTTTAGGAATTCCTAACTCGATACTTTCGGCTTGAACTTTTTCACGCAGCGCTGGATCTGGTGGTGTATCTGTTAAATTGCCATTAAAGTCTACGTAAGCAAACTGAATACCTTTTGGGTTTTCTTTAGCTTCTGCTTTACGAGCTTCTTTTCTTTTTTGCTTTTCTTCTCTTTTCTTTAAGCGTTTTTTTTCTTTTTCAATTTTGTTAAAAGTTACTTGAGACTTTGCCATAGTTTATATTACTGTACTTGTTTGTTTAGTTGAGAATAGTAAAGCACAAAGATAAGCCTTATTTTAAGGTTGTTATAATTATATAGCAGTAAAATAACAAAAGAGTTTATAAACTTCTAAATAATAGGGATTAATCTTCTGGTGGATGACCGTGTATGGCTTCAAAAACATCATCAAAATTTGTTCGCAAATAAGAATTTAGCTTTTTTCTATAATCACCTTTTAGCCACTCTACAAAATTATAGGTACTCTTACTTATACACTTGGTATACCGTTGTATTCTAAAATCGATATCATCACCAAGCATTTTTGCTAATCCTAGAGCATCATAAACATCTTCGCTATTTTCAATACAAATCTTGGCATGGTGTTCTATAGAACGCTCCAAAACAACTTTAGAAGATTCTCCATTTCTTATAGATTCTACATACGTTCTTTGTACATCGAAATAAACATCTTTGGAGTTTGCGAATTCCTTGCGCAATTCATCTGGCATTTCATACCTAAAATTGCTCTCTAATTCCTCATCACTTAAAATAGAATCTAAATAATAATTAGGCGATTTAAAAATACGCTGCCAGTCTAAATTATCGCCCCAAGGTCCGAAACGATGGAAGTTATTTCCTAAATCGATAACACTAAAGGTACTTTTATCCTTTAAAATACGTGAACCACGACCTATCATTTGATAGTACAACGTTAATGATTTAGTAGCTCTATTTAAAATGATACTTTCAACCGTTGGCTCATCAAACCCAGTAGTTAAAATACTTACCGAAGTTAAAATAGCATCGGGTGTATTTTTAAACCATTTTAAAATAAGTGCACGTTCCTTTTTAGTATTCGTATTATCTAAATGTGCAATAGGATATCCTGCTCTTCTAAACGTATCGTAAACATGTAACGACGTGTTAATTCCGTTATTAAAAATCAATGTTTTTTTTCCTTTCGAACGTTCCTCGTATGCTTGTAACAGCTTACTAAGCATATCGTTATCTGTATATAAATCTTCAGAAGATTTTACAGTATAATCACCATTAGCACCTACTACTAACGATGTTAAGCCCACATTATAAGAAAACATTTCGGCACGTGCCAAAAAGCCGTTTTCAATTAAAGATTCAATACTTTCACCAACAATGAGTTCATCATAATTATCCGTCATTGGTAATTCTATACTAGAACTTAAAGGTGTGGCCGTTACGCCAAGTATAAAGGATTGGCTAAAAAACTTAAAAAGTTTTGTAAATGAATTATAATGCGCCTCATCGATAATAACCAAACCAATATCAGAAATGTCCAATTTATCATCATTCAACCTGTTATTCAAGGTTTCAACCATAGCAACAAAACAGCTATAATCTGCCTGGTCGCTTAAATCGGCCTTACTATCCACTACCTTGTTATTCACACCAAATTCCGTAAGCATATGAGACGTTTGCTTACACAATTCTATACGGTGAGTCATTACCAATACCTTTTTCTGATGGTGTTTAAGGTATTGTCTAACAATTTCAGAAAAAATAACGGTTTTACCACCTCCAGTTGGAAGTTGATACAACAAATGATAATCTTGTGGAGACTCTTCAAAACTTTTAAAAATTTTATCTATAGCTCCTTTTTGATAACTATATAAGTCTTTACCAGTTTTCCTTTCTTCTAGCTCTGTTACTGAAATCGACATTCCTAAATTAATTTTGTGACGTGCAAAAATAACATCTTTAATGGGTTTATGACGAATGTTTAACGTGAAAATTATAAATGATTTTTATTTTTATTGAAAATGAATGTATTAAAAGGCATTAAACCTTTTTGTTTATTTTTAGTCTTAGCCTATAAAACATAGTGCTTTTCACCTTATAGTTAAAAACTTACAATCTATGATTCGTTATATATTTTTTTGCATTTTTATATTGTTATTTTTCGCTTGCGATAATACAACAGAAGTGATCGATTTTAATGAAAAAGATACAGATAACACCAAAAACACTGCTCCAAATATTTTGTTGGTTATAGCAGACGATATGGGTTTAGATGCTACTCCGGGATACAATATTGGAAGTATTAAACCAAATATGCCAACCCTGGAAAGTTTAACAAATTCTGGTATTAAGTTTACAAACCTATGGGCCAACCCAACATGTTCCCCTACGCGGGCTACCATTTTAACTGGGAAGTATGGCTTTAGAACAGGTGTACTTACGGCTAGCGATATACTATCTACATCCGAAATGGCCTTGCAAACATATATCGATACCAATTCCAGCACCACATACAATCATGCAGTAATTGGAAAGTGGCACTTATCAAATAACGCCACACACCCTAATACGATGGGGATAAACCATTTTGCAGGGCTTTTAAATGGCAGTGTGCAATCGTATTGGAACTGGAACTTAACAATAAACGGAACCACGACAAGTTCAACAGAATACACAACATCCAAGTTTACCGATTTGGCGATAAATTGGATTAACGAACAAACAAGCCCTTGGTTTTTATGGTTGGCCTATAATGCACCCCATACACCATTTCATTTACCTCCAGACCATTTACACTCGCAAGGTGCTTTACCATCAGATGAAGCAAGTATAAATAGTAATCCACTCCCCTATTATATGGCTGCTCTTGAAGCTCTGGATAGCGAAATGGGCAGATTGATTAATACAATGTCTCAAGAAGAAAGAGATAATACAATTATCATTTTTATAGGAGATAATGGTACTCCAAATCAAGTGGTTCAAGTACACCAGTCTATAAGAGCTAAAGGTAGTGTATATCAAGGGGGTGTTAATGTCCCCATGATTATTTCCGGAAAAGATGTTACTCGCGTGAATGTTACCGAAGATGCGCTAATAAATACTACAGACCTTTTTGCTACAATAGCCAATATAGCTGGTACATCTACTACCGAAATACATGATAGTAAAAGCTTTAAAACGTTACTTAGCAGCACAGATAATATTAATAAGAGAGATTACGTATATACCGAGAGTGAAGATTTCACCATTAGAAATGCAACGCATAAATACATTTATTTCAATGATGGCACCGAAGCTTTATTTAATTTAAGCGACAATCCTCTAGAAAAACCAAACCTCTTAAATGCCAATCAACTGCCATTAAGTGCTACCGATAATACTATGAAAGATGCTTTAACCACTAAACTAGCAGAGATTAGAAATTAGCTATTTCGTAAGAAAATTTATTTTTTTTCAATAAATCTGTAACAAACTCTAATCTTTTTCTTCTAACTAAATATCTGTACCTTGTAGTGCGGTAATTCGTTATTTGAAATAATGTGAATTCAATTTAGAATAAGCACCACTAATATCATTATTTATCTACCTTGAATACAGCCAGAAGGCTCTACCCTACATGCCATGGTAAAAAGCAAACTTTAAATTAATTCACATCAGAATAATCATTTTTTAATCTATATCAATCAAATGAAAACTACTATTTTAAAACTAAGCGGTGCATTGGTGCTTTACTTGTGTACAGCTATTCAAACAAATGCCCAAGACATTGTTGGTTCTTGGAAAGGAAAATTATCTGTTCAAGGCACAGAAGTCCCGCTACTATTTGATATTAAAACTGACGAAAACGGCTATACATCAACCATGGATAGTCCTTCTCAAGGTGCTACAGGCATCCCCATGGACAAAACACTTTATGAAAATGGTACGCTTACAATAAAGTATAATCAAGCAGGTATAAAATATGTTGCAACTTTAAAAGAAAATGCCTTATCAGGTACATTTTACCAAGGTGGTGGTGAGTTCCCGCTTACGCTATCGAAAACGGTAAAAACACTTCCCGGTAACACGGCTTTACCAACTTCTGACGAAGACTTGGAAAAATTAGCCAATTGGAATCCTACAAATTATAAATATTCTGTTGAAGATTATTTTGCAAGACCAAAAGCCAGATCTTTTAGTTTTTCGCCTAATGGCACCTATTTATCATATCGCGAAAAAGACGAAAATGCCAAAAATCATGTATATGTAAAAAATCTAGAAACAAATAAAGTTACGAAAGTTATTGAAGAAAAAGACGAGCTTATTCGTGGTTTTGGTTGGGCTAATGAAGAACGACTTGTATATGTTATGGATAAAGGTGGTAACGAAGATTATCATTTATTTGCCGTTAACGTAGATGGCAGCAATTCCAAAGAGTTAACACCTTTCGAAGGTGTAAAAGTTAATATCCTGGAGATTCTTAAGGAGGATAAAGATCATATGATTATTTCTATGAATCAAAACAACCCTCAAATATTCGAGCCTTACAAAATCAATATTGAAACCGGTGCTTTAGAACAATTATATAAAAATGAAGATGCTGCGAATCCAATTAATAGTTATGTATTTGATAAAGACGGTAAATTACGTGGGTTTGCTAAGCTACGTGATGGTGTACACATTGACCTGTATTACAATGTAGATGGTGAAAACTATGAGTTAAAGAAACAATTAAACTGGAAAGACAACTTTAATATAGCTTCGTTCAATTATGCATCCGATAACCCTCATGATGCTTACGTAACATCTAATCTAGACAGTGATAAAACCCAGATTTATTTATACGACCTTAAGGAAGACAAAATCGTTAAAAAACTGTTTTCTAATGAGAATTACGATGTTTCTGGATTAGGGTTATCTAGAAATAGAGGTTACGAATTAGACTATTTTCATTATGAAGGTGAAAAAAGACATATTGTTCCAGTAAGTGACTATTATAAAAAGTTACATGATAAAATAGTTACTAAGTTTTCAGGCTATAATTATACCATAGCAGATGCAACAGACGATGAGAGTAAATATTTAATTTTTTTACAAAGCGATAAGTTATACGGTACCTATTATTCCTATGATGCCAAAACAGAGGTATTTAAATTGCTTTATAATCTCATGCCAAACCTCATTGAAAAAGATATGGCAGAAATGCGCCCTATAACTTTTACAAGTAGAGATGGTAAAACAATTCATGGTTATATTACACTCCCTAAAGAAGCTCTTAATGGAAAAAAGGTTCCGGTTGTTGTAAACCCACATGGAGGTCCGCAAGGTATACGAGACTCTTGGGGCTTTAACCCAGAAGCGCAACTATTTGCAAGTCGCGGTTACGCCACATTACAGGTAAACTTTAGAATTTCGGGAGGTTACGGAAAGGAATTTTTAGAATCTGGCTTTAAGCAAATTGGTAGAAAAGCCATGGACGATGTTGAAGATGGTTTGCAATATGTGGTAGATCAAGGCTGGGTAGATAAAGACAATGCAGCCATTTATGGGGGCAGTCACGGTGGATATGCTGTACTTCGTGGCTTAACAAAAACACCAGATTTATACGCATGCGGGGTGGATTATGTTGGTGTTTCTAATCTATTCTCTTTTATGAAAACCATTCCACCATACTGGAAACCATATTTAAAAATTATCAAGGAAATTTGGTATGACGAAGATGTTGCAGAAGAAAAAGTCATTATGGAAGAAGTGTCTCCAGTATTTCAGATAGACAAAATTAAAAAGCCTCTATTCGTAGTTCAAGGCGCTAACGACCCAAGGGTTAATATAGATGAGTCCGACCAAATTGTAAGTGCCTTACGGGCTAAAGGTTTCGATGTACCTTATATGGTTAAATACGATGAAGGTCACGGATTTGGTAAAGAAGAAAACAGAATTGCCCTTTATAAGTCTATGATGGGCTTTTATGCCAAACACTTAAAAAAGGAAATTACGCAACCATTGAAAGATTAAATAATATAGTGTCATTGCGAAGGAGACACGACTGTGGCAATCTGTTTAATCAAAACTAAAATTGAATAGATTACCACGTCGCTTCTCTCCTCGTAATGACATCGTATTTTACCTTTACTATTTCCTTTTTATTCACAACCAAATCTAAAAACTAATTTATACATTTACGTTTTATAATTAGTTACCTAGAATATGCAAATCAACGATAAATCCGGAACGACAAGTTACCAAGCATCAAACCAGAGATACGATACCATGACGTATAATAGATCAGGAAAAAGCGGTGTGCTTTTACCTGCTATCTCATTGGGACTGTGGCATAATTTTGGGTTTGTCGATAATATCCAAAATGGAAGGGATATTATTAGATGCGCATTCGATCTGGGTATCACACATTTAGATTTAGCGAATAATTACGGCCCTCCATATGGATCTGCCGAAGAAAACTTTGGTACCATCCTTAAAAAGGATTTTAAATCGTATAGGGATGAATTATTTATAGCCACAAAAGCGGGTTACGATATGTGGCCGGGACCATATGGTAACTTAGGCTCAAGAAAGTATTTAATATCTAGTCTAGACCAAAGTTTAAAGCGTATGGGCTTAGATTATGTGGATATTTTTTATCACCATAGACCAGACCCCGAAACACCATTGGATGAAACCATGGGAGCGCTGGCAGACATTGTACGACAAGGTAAGGCATTATATGTTGGTATTTCGAATTACCAACCTGAAGACACTCAAAAAGCTGCCGAGATTCTTAAAAACTTAAATGTTCCTTTTATTTTACACCAAGCGAGATATTCTATGTTTGATCGTTGGGTTGAAAATGGACTTTTAACCACTTTAGAGCAAAACGGTGTGGGCTGTATTGCATTTTCACCATTGGCTCAAGGGATGTTGACTGATAAGTATTTAAAAGGCATTCCAGAAGGTTCCAGGGCAGCAAAAAACCTTACTTATTTAGATGAAAATACCGTAACTAGTAATATTGAAAAAATTCAGCACTTAAATGCCATTGCCCAAGAACGTGGACAAAAACTGTCGCAAATGGCTATTGCCTGGATTTTACGCCAACCACAGGTGGCATCGGTTTTAATTGGAGCAAGCTCGCCTAATCAATTAAAAGAAAACGTAAAGGCTATTGATAATCTAAACTTTACTGAAGAGGAATTAGAGTTGATTGATAAGATTGTTATTTAATTTCCTTTTGGAATTATTTTACAAACCTCTTAGTTACTACATTTCCAATGTTACTCTTAATTTGAAGAAAATAAACACCTTTAGATAGGTTTTCAATATTGATCGGTTTAGATTTTACTTTTTGTTCTTTTGCAATTACTTTTCCACTAAGATCAAAAATTGTAAATTTCAAATTTTCTAAGTTGATTGTAGACGAAATATTTAATTCTTCTTTTGCGGGAATTGGGTAAATTGAGAAATCTAAATTTGAAAATTCATTAGTCGATAACACAGCATTATTGAAAATAGCCTTATTACCATTAGCATCTGTAATAATTAAAGTTTGTGAAGTCGTTGAAGTTTCTTCAATTATTTCATAACTATAAATATTACCATAGTTAAAAAAGTTATACCATTTTATTTCAAAATCCGTTACCAACTGAGGTGAAACTATATTTGCATCAAATGTGCAGCCACCTAAAGTAATACCTTTGCTTATTATTGAAAAACTAGGGTTTTCTGAATCAAAATCTAGACTACATTCCATAGTGTCGCATACCCATGTATTAAAACCTTTCTTGTCATTGGCCAAAGTAGAAAAAGTGCCATCAATTACTCTATTAGCACTGTTAATAGGAAAAGGATGTTCTTCACTATTAATAATCAAATTATGTAAATACCATGTACCGTCTTTGATTATGGGACTTTGTGAAAAACTGCTATATGATACAATAAAAATAAAAAGAGGAATGATATACTTCATGGAATATGATAAACTACAAATATAGAACCCCTAAGGTATCAAAAACATTACTCTTTAACAACAATAATAGTAGCTTTAACATCAATAGAAAGTGCCCATAAATCTGAAGCTAAAATATTATTTTGGTCATCTATTATTCTAAAATGTGCTGTATTAGGTAAGGTGTATCCCTCATGTAAAGCTAAAAAGTCTATTTTATTAAACCCTTCTTTTAAAGTCAATTTAAAACCACCAAATCCGCCTGATAATGAAACACGATATTCAACAATTTCGTCATTTACTGAAACTCGAATTAAATCGCCATCAACTTGACCATAATCCCTGTATTGAACATAAACATATTTAGATTTTGTTTTAATATCTCCAAAATACAAATCTACCTTACTTCCTTTTGTACCTAGCCCCTGCTCTTCTTTAATAGCATTAACCTTTCTCTTTATTTGTTCTTCATAGAGTTCTCCCGGATTGCCAAACTCTTCTTGCGGAAACATGGAAAACTTCTTTTTTGGCATATTAAGATTCTTATATGTACGAGGTGTATTTATATTATTTATACCTGTATTGTTATTAATGGGTTTGGATGGCAGTAAGGATTTAGAATCTAACGAGTCCTTATTACTTTTTATAGCAGGAATAGCTATAGATTTCTTTTTCGAATCAACCTGGGCATACGTTGATAACGAGAAAAGGAAAAGAATAAAAAATGAAATATAAAGTCTCATTTGTTTTACTTATTCATTGAGTTTATGGGCATAATACGATCCAAAGATATTTTTTTATCTAAAAACATACTCACTCCGATGCAATTTTTTGTATTCATTTAACACAATAATCATTCCTAAAAGGCTTAAAAGGTCTAAAAAATGAGTTATTACTTACCAATACCCTACCAAAATAGTTAAAATATGTTAATTTATTACTTTGTTATACATAGTACTGTAACAATTTACATTTATTGTCGTCTATCTAGTATAATCAAATTAAATAACTATTATGAGAACTTTAAACAACAATCAAATAAGTGGAACTTTAACTGGTACTAAAAGTAACCAATGGAATAAAAAAAGACGTTTTAGATAATTGAAAATCAAAAATGACTTCAGGGATTTAGACTATGCTCAATCCCCACTAATCAATCAAAAATCAAACAGAAATTATGAGAACATTAAACGACAATCAAATAAGTGGAACTTTAATTGGTACTAAAAGTAGCCAATGGAATAAAAAAAGACGTTTTAGATAATTGAAAATCAAAAATGACTTCAGGGATTTCGACTATGCTCAATCCCCACTAATCAATCAAAAATCAAACAGAAATCATGAGAACATTAAACACTAATCAATTAACCAATACCCTACCCCATACAAAAAGCTACAACTGGAATAGTAAAAGACGTTACAGATAAGTAACGTCTTTAAGACAAAAAAATTCATCAATCAATCTATGCCGAACTCGCCCGTACAGAACTTGTTTCAGCATTTCACTATCAAAAATCAATCAAAAATGAAATCAACAGTCAAAATATCTAAATACATAAATACTATCACTCAAGAAAATTTACTGACCAATAGAATCGTACCAAATCTTAGCTATTCGTATGAAGATGACTGGAGACGGTTAAAACACTATGCTTACTAAATTAACTTTATAA